>CAYMLM010000011.1:3887-22192 GCA_964391385.1 uncultured Papillibacter sp. | reverse complement strand
CCGAGAACAACACCCTCTCCTACACTCTTTCCCTACACGACGCTCTTCCGATCTGTACGGCTGCGGCTTCAAGCTGAGGGCGCTTCTGGAAGCGTTCAGGGATACAGGCGACTTCCGGGCCGCGCTGCAGTTTGTTTCCGGCTTCAGCGACAGCATGCTCTCAAACGCGTATTTAAACTTCTGCCGGGCAAATGTCAAGGTGTTTTACAAGCGCAATCAGGCAGCCAGAGCAACCGCAGGAAACGCCGTCCGGAGCACGCTGCCGCCTCTCGTCGAGCTTTCAGCAAGCAATGTCAAAGTCGACGTCCCGGTCGCGGATGCGCCGCTTTCAGCTTATTTCCGGGAATTTAGGGTGGATACGAAGTCCGTCGGCGGTCCGTACGCCCTGCTTCTGGTATCCGACCCGTCCCTTGCGGCCAAGCAGGATTACAGCCTCATAAACGTCACCTCGGGCGTCTCGAAAACGACGAAAGGCCTGTTTTTCCCGGTCAAAACGGACGCGTCGTCCTATCTGTTTGAAATCCACTCCTATGCCAATCCGGACGGCGTAAACGCCTTTTATACGGCGTATCTGCTCGCGCAGCCCGAGGCCCCGGCCCTGTCGGTCAGCGGGAACATCATGACGGTCGAGCTGCCGCCGGAGAGCAGGGCGGCGCGGGACGGCCTGATCGACGGCTATCTGATCACGGTCACGGCCTCGGACGGCGTTGTGAGCGTCGAAACGGAAGAACACGTCCCTTACGGCAAATGGGGAGAACCGCTCAAGCTAAAGCTGAGCGAGCTGTCCGCCCTGACCGGCGAGGTCAGCTATGTCGCCACGGCGCAGGAATATATGAAGGACCAGTCCGGCAAGGGTTATGTGTATGGACCGAAAAGCCCAGCGCCGGAGGCCAAGCCGGAGAAAGCACAGGTTACCGGCATCTATACGGGGGAGAGCAGCGGGCAGTACTACGCCTCAAGCGAGACGTTTGAGCTGCGTTATCCCGCCATAAGGATTGAAGAGCGCGGCGACGGGCTGCTGATCGGCCCCTGCCTGGAAAACGGCGACTACGAGAGCGAGCTGCAGGTGCTTTGCACCTATAACGCCGAAACGGGGTATTACGAGGGAACCGCCCTCCTGGAAAGCGGGGATCAATGGACGCAGCTTGAATTTAAAGCCGACATTCATTTGGAGGGCGACGTGCCGAGCGCCGAAGTCGGCTATGTCCAGACATTTTCGCATCATTCAACCTGCGTATATTACTTTGAGGTCGCCTGGCAGACGGACCTTGCCGGCCATGCGATCCCGCCGGCGACCGGCTCGTCCGGCTCCGGCAGTTCAGACGATACGCCGGCCGGTGTGCCGGTCGGCGGGTGGTAATAAATAAGGAGACCTTCGAATGGAAATTCTGAACTGGAGCATTCAAACGAGCCCGCAGGGGAAGCTTCCCGTCATCGTGAGCGAATATGTGCTCAACGAGCTCGGCGTTTTTATTAAACGCGAGCGGCGCATGCCGAAAAGCGCGCCGCTCACGGCCCTCACGGGCTTTCGCGTCGGGTACGCCGCCATTCCGGGCACGGATTACCGCGCCGCGCCCATGGATCGCCGAGCCATCCTCTGGCACAAGGTTACGTCCGTGGCTGGCAGCGGGGCAGGGGTCCTGACGATTAAAGGCAACCGGGACGACGAGATCACGCTCGTCTATCCGCCGGAGAACGCAAATGCCGTTGTGCGGTATATAACCGACATGCGGCTGCTGCACCAGCCCGTTACCGAGGCCGACCCCGCGGCGGCCGCGTGGATCTGCTGGCGGGACGACGACGAGTGGGGCGACCCCTTCGCGCCGCTCCCGCCGGACAGCCGTTTCTGCGGGAGCTGCGGCGCGCGCATACCGCAATAACAGGGGAGTGAATCTATGTTTTGTAAACGATGCGGGAAACAGCTTGATCCCGGCAGTTCATTTTGCCGGAACTGCGGCACGCCGGCCGATGCCGCGCCCGCTTGCGGCTATGCGGGGCAGCAGGCCGGAGCGGGGAACTATCCGGCCCCGACAAAAAAGAAGACGGGACTCGTCGTCGCGCTGGCCGTCATTGTCGTGCTCGTCGCCGCGTTAACCGTCACGCTTGTGCTGCTGCTCAGACGCCCGGGCGGCGGCGGCGACGCGTTCGCGGCCGTCGACAACATCGTGATCGACCTGGACGACGTCGCCCCGGCGCAGGCGGACGACGCCGAAGATGATTGGCAGCCGGAGACGCCGGACGAACCGGACGGATACGTCTCGGAAACTCCCGTCACCCCGGTTTCCGAAGAACCGGCCGACAGCTACAGCACGCCGGAAGCCCCGCAGCAGACCGGGCAGGCGGAGGATTATTCAACGTCGGAGCGCCCCGATCTGGGGGATTTCCTCTGGTATGTCGAAAGCGTCCACTTCGACGGGCTGCCGTCGGGCCGCACGCCGGTTTCCGCCTTTTCCGAGCTGACCGGCGGGTGGAAAGCCTACATCTGGTATGACCCCGACAACATGGACGCTGCGGGCGGCTGGGACTTTCTGAACATCTATGTGGACGGCAGCGCGTCGGACGCCTCCGTCACGCTCGACTGGTATATGATGAGCATGGCGGACACCGGCAGCACGCTTGACGTGTCGTATCTTGCAGATACGGTCTTATACGGGGACTACTCGCAGTCCGTCCTGTCCGCGGGAGACCCGGGCTATTCTATATACATGACGGACTTCTATTATTATAACGGCAAGCAGTACGGCGTCGGCTATATGTCCGTTGAAAGCGGCGAGGAGACATACGTTGCAATGGTCCGGCCTTAAACGCGAATCCCGCCAAAAATCAGCTGCCGGCATTCCAAACCGGGCCGGCAGCTATTTCAGAGCGGAATACGGCAAGCCTTGACGGCTTGCCGTCTGCCTTATATCATAATAAAAAAGAAGCGAAGGGCAGACTAAAATGAAGTACCGCAGATTTGGAAAGCTGGATTGGGAAATATCCGTCCTGTCGGCCGGGGTCCTGACATTTGAGGAGATCGTATCGAAGGGTGAAATCAGTCGGACCGAACGGATCGAAGCGGTTCGGCGTGCCGTGGACGCCGGCGTTAACTACATCAATCTGGGTTATCCGTTCTGTTGCGAGAACCCCGATGAGGCGTGCGCTTATGTGAAAGAGGCTTTGTCGGACGGTTACAGGGAAAAGGTCAGGCTGGCGCTCAATATCCCCGCCGGGGACGCAAAATCGGCAGGCGACCTGGACAGGCGCCTGGACGAACAGCTGCGCTGGTTTGATCTCAGCCGCGCGGAGTTTTGCATCCTGGACCGGGTGAACCGGTTTGTCTGGGATAACCTGAAGAAGATCGACGCGGCGGCCTGGGCCGCGCGTATCACGGCTTCCGGCAAGGCCGGGGACATGGGCCTTGCCTTCCATGACGACGCGCATTATCTCAAGGAAATCAACGACTGCTACCCCCACTGGGCCGTCGTTCAGATGGAACTGAGCCTGCTCGATTATAAGCATCACCCCGGCGTCGGCGGCTTTAAGTTCACGCAGCAATACGGCAACGCCGTGGTCGCCACGGACGTCACAAAGGCCGGGCGGCTGCTGAGGAACATACCGCAGGATGTGCGGGAGATCTGGGAGCGGGCCAATCCGAAAAGGTCCGTCGCCGAATGGTGCACGCGCTGGACGCTCGGGTATGATGAGGTCTGCTCGGCGCTGATCGGTTTCGAATCGGCGGCACAGGTCGACGAATACCTGGCCACTATCGCTTCCTTCAGCGCCGGGGACGCCGGCGTTTGGGAAAGGCTGCAGGCCTCGAGGGTCAAAGACGCTTACGACGCCCGCAGGTTTATGCCGTGCACGGCCTGCCGCTGCTGCATGCCCTGTGAAAACGGCATTGACGCGCCGCGTATTGTCGAGCTGTACAACGACGCGTTGCTTTTCTCGGACGACAGGCTGCCGAAGCTCCTATATCAGCTGGAAGGCCATTCGGACCAAGACTGCCTGAAATGCGGAAAATGCGCCGAACGGTGTCCGAAGCATCTGCCGCTTGCGGAAGCGGTTTGCAATTGCCGGGATCTGCTTCATTCTGAAACCATTCAACGATAAAACAACAGTAATCCTGAGGGAATCAACCGAAATTGCATTAAAAGAAGGGAGTGCCTCAATATGTGAGACACTCCCTTCTTGAATATCGGGGACTCAGACAGCCAAAGCCTTGCCGGCCTCGTAGGCGCGGATCATAAGCTGTTTGTCACGCTCGGCGCTCTCCGGGTCGTTGCCGTTTGTGCACACAATATTTTCCGTCAGCTGAAAGCCCAGCGAAGGGAAAAGCGCGGCCGTGTAGTCGAAATACGATTCGAAAGCGTGCGGATCGTCCAGGCCCTGGGAATAGACGGTCAGTATCTTTTTCTGCCCGAACCTCGGACGGCCCTGGGTATCTATCAGGGGGAACAGCCTGTCATACAGATTTTTCACAGGCCCCGTCATCTGCATCATGTAGATCGGCGAGCCTATGACGACGGCATGCGCCGTCCTGAGCTTCCCGAGCGCTTCGTGAAGCTCGTCGTTTATGATACAGTCGTCGTGCAGCCTGCAATAGAAACAGCTTTGGCAGGCCATGAACTTCATCTTGAACAAGGTATAGGTCTTGACCTCGGCGCCGTGATCCCGCGCGCCCTTTGCCACCGCGCCGAGCAGCGTCGCGATGTTTCCGTCCATGCGCGGGCTTCCGTTAAACAGGATGATTTCCTTCATAGAGCTTTTTACCTTTCAGTCGGGCCGTTTTTTGCCGGGAAACTGGATCTTTTGGAAGATAGGAAGAGCCTGCGATTTTGGGCGCGGCTCTTCCTAAATTCGGATCAGGGCGTTTTAATAACCTTGCGATTCAGCTCACAGCTCGATAAAGCCCAGGTTCAGGGATTCGCCGGCAACATTGAGCTCGCGGGTGGATTTTTTCCCGGCCGCGTCGATCTCGAGGGTATAGGCGCCGTCGTCCAGCCCGTCAAACTTGAATTCTCCGAAGAAATTGGTCTTCTGCTCGGCGACCGTTTTGCCGCCCGAGGTCAGCGTAGCCGTCGCGTTCTCAAAGCAGTCCCCGCCGACCAGTATGCCGGCCGTTATGAAGCTTTTCGTGTACTTGTAGAGATTTTTATAGAGGACATGCGGTTTTGTGCCAAGCTCCGCCCTGTAGGCTTCGAGGCCTTCGGACGATATCATCTTCTCCATATCGGCCGGTTCCATGCTGTAAAACTGGATTGCGCCGGTCGGGCAGTTGTGGGCGCAGCGCGGGATACCCGGACCCCACTCCCCGTCGTCGAGGAGATGCGCGCACAGGGTGCATTTCTGGGGCACCTTAGATTCCTCGTTCCAGTAGATCGCGCCATACGGGCAGGACTTGACCAAGGCGTCGTTTCCCCTGGCTTTTTCCATGTCGATCAGGACGATCCCGTCCCCGCGCCGCGTCACCGCGCCGCCCCCGGCCTCGACGCAGGGCGCGTTTTCGCAGTGCTGACAGGGCATGGGCAGGTATGCCACGTCGATTCTGGGGAACTGGCCGCGCTCGCGGCGTTCGATATTCATCCAATGGTGCCCGTGACGCGGCTGCGCCGCCGTGTAGCCGGGCCAGTCGTTGCCGACGTGCTCGTCCTTGCAGGCCATAAAACAGTTGTTGCAGTCATGACACTTCGCGACATCTATGACCATATACCGTTGTTTCATTCATATCTCCTCCGAATCAATCAGTTTTAGCAGCCGCTTATGCTCAGTTGGCCGTTTCATAGATGCCGCCGTCCCATTTCTCGATCTCGACCAGCATGCCGTTGGGCGCCATACCGCTGCTATACTTGGACAGGAACTGATCCGGAGAAAGGATGTTGATGCAGCCGGCCCGGTCCGCGGAATAACCCGGTTTCCCGAGAGGGTCGTACTCGGCGCAGGACTCGTAGGAGTGCGCGACGCCGGGCGGCACGCGCTCGCCGACCTGCGCGGCCAGAATGACGCTGCCGCGGTCGTTGTAGGCGCGGACCAGATCGCCGTCCTTGATGCCCCGGGCCGCCGCGTCCTTCGTATTCAGGCGTATGATCCAGTAGTAGTAGCCGTCAATCAGAATTCGGTGGTCCTTGATATCGTTCATGAAGCTGTCCTTGCCGTCGCCCATGGTGTGGAAACTGAATTTCGGGTGCGGCGCAATGACGCCGATGGGGTATTTCCTGAACAGCGGGCTGTGGTGGCTTTCAAACGCCGGGACATACGTGTGCATCGCCGGACGGCCCTCGTCGACAAAGCCCTGCTCCTCAAAGCTCTTGATGCTCGAGGCGATGAACTCGACCTTGCCGGTCCGTGTCTGCAGCCCCTTGAGTCCGACGGTATGTGCCGGATGCGGGCCCCAGTCGGGCGTGTCCTTCTCGCGGTCTTCGGCAAACCAGCGCAGCGCGACGGTCTTTTTGAGCTCGGGATTGACCGGGACGATGAAATAGCCCTTCTTCTTGAACTCCTCGAAGGTCATGTGCTTGGGCATGTCTGTGGCGTTGTAATACTGCTCGATCCAGTCCAGGTCGTTCTTGCCCTCGGTGTAGATAGGACCAAACCCCATTTTTTCGGCGAACAGCTTGAAAATTTCGTAATCCGGCTTGCTCTCGCCCAGGGGCTCGATGCATTTCATCTGGAACGTGATGACCCGGTGATTGCACTGGGTGAATGTGTCCGGGATGTACCCGCCGCAATTGGTGAATTCAGAAATGTCCCAGCGCTCAAAGTTGGTGCAGGCCGGGAGGATGACATCCGCGAACTGGGCCTCGCCCTCGAACCAGATGGACTGGTTGACGACGAACTCCAGGTTCTCCGAATTGTACATCCTGGCGTAGCGGTTTGTCGCCGTCATCGTGCCGATTTCCGATCCGCCGTATCTCCACAGCATTTTGATCGGAGAATACCCAGGCGCCGGATGCTTGTACTGGAACATCTGATGCGCGATGTCGCCGCCGCTGAAGCCGGCCCCGGTCCACTCGGCCTTGCCTTCCATAATGGCTTCAGGAACTTTGAGGCGCATGACATGCGTCCCCTGGGGCATCGCCGTCTTGGACGAAACCGGGAATGTGGTTCTGCCATCGAACATCCTCCAGGCAAACTTGTAACCCGCGGCGGAGATGCCGGTATCGCCGCAAATACCGCCTTCAGCATAACCCGGAAAATAGAAGTCCGTATCGACGGGCGTACCCTGCGTCGTCGACCAGATATTCGAGCCCGGCTTGCCCATACCCTGCATCGTCGCCAGCGCGATCATGCCGCGGGCAAATTCGTTGCCGTGGGGGGCCCGGCAGGCGCCGCCCCAGCCGCCGAGGCCGCCGGCCGCGAGGTAGGTCTTTCTCTTGGCCCATTCGCGCGCCAGCGCGCGGATCTCGCAGGCCGGGACGCCGGATTCCGCCTCCGCCCACTCGCACGTCTTGGGCATCCCGTCCGTTTTGCCCAGCACGTAATCGGCCCATTCGTCAAACCCGTGCGTATGGGTCGCGACATACTCCTTGTCATAGGTGCCTTCCGTCAGCCACGTGTAAGCGATGGCAAAGGACAGGGCGTGATCGGTGCCGATCCGCGGCGCCATCCACTTGTCGCCGTACATGCCGGCCGTGTGATTGTAGAAGGGATCGATGAACACCATCTTGACGCCGAGCTCCTTGAGCCACTGCCGGCGGACGGTCGATTCAAAGGCGCCGTAAATGCCGCCGGTCGCCTCCGGGTCGGAGGACCAGAAGACAAGCATTTCGGCGTGTTTCAGGCCGTCTTCCAGGAGGCCGTACTGTTCCGGGCAGCCATACCGCCAGCTGAAGCCCCACATGTGCGCGCCGCCCCAATGCCAGCCTTCCCAGCTGTCCGGGTTATGTGTTCCGTACGAATATCCCATGAGGTTCATAAAACGGTTCATTGCGCTGAACCGGTAGCCCATATTGCCCCACATATGATGGGAGCTGGGCTCGGCCAAAATCGCGGAAGCGCCGTATTCGCGCTTGAGCCGGTTTACTTCATTTGTAACGATGTCGACGGCTTCTTCCCAGCTGATGCGTTCATAACCGGAAACACCGCGGTTTTGTATGTTCCTGTCGCCGTTCGGATCGAAATCCACGCGCTTCATCGGATACAGGCATCTCTTATCCGAGTAGATCATCGACTTGAAGCCCGCCGTGTAGGGCGAGACCGTCGTCCGGCGCGGCGGAGAGAATTTACGGCCTCTGGCCTCAATTTCCCAGGACGCCGCATCGGACTTGTCAAGATCCATCGGTGTGATCCTGACGATCTTTCCGTCCTTAACGTAAACGAAAACAGGACCTCCGGTCGACGAATTTGTCATGCGGATTGTTTTTCCCATCTTCTCTTCTCCCTTCCTGTCACCTTGCGGCGGTTTGCTGAGGAAGTCCCAGTAACTCCCTGGCTTCTGCGGGCGTCGCCGCCTCGCAGCCGAACTCTTCGACAATGCGTTTGGCCCGCGCGACAAACTGCATGTTGCTGTCGGCCAAAACGCCCTTTTTGTACAGGACGTTGTCCTCCATCCCGACGCGGACGTTTCCGCCCATGGCGACGGCCGCGTACAGCATCTCCATCGCGCCCGCCCCGACGCCGAACGCCGACCACGTCGAACCCGGCGCAACGGCGTCGAGGGTATCCTTCATGAACACCAGGTTCTTCGTCGTGGCGGCGATGCCTCCGGCCACGCCCATGCAGAACTGGAAGTGACACGGCGTCTTCAGGATTCCTTTTTTGATGTAGTAGCCCGCGTTGTAGATCATGCCCGGATCAAAGACCTCGATCTCGGGCTTCACGCCCGCCTCCTGGCACATCCGGCCGAGCTTTTCGAGAAACTGCGGATTGTTTTCAAAGACGGCGTTGTGCTGCCAGTTCATCGTGCCGCAGTCATAGGAGCACATCTCCGGCCGCAGCTCGTAAAAAGGCCGCAGCCTGTCCTCTTCCCGCAGGTTCACGCCGCCGCTCGTTGTAATGTTGAGGATGATGTCGCAGTCCCGGCGCGCGCGGATGAGACGCACCGTCTCCTCGAACTTCTCAAAGACCATCGCCGCCCTGCCGTTGTCGTCGCGGCAGTGGATATGCGCGACCGCCGCGCCCTCTTTCCAGCAGTTGTAGATTTCCTCGGCGATCTCATGCGGCTCGATGGGGACGTTCGGCGTGTTTTCCTTCGTCGGCCACGCGCCGGTCGTGGCGACGGTGATGATACGTTTGTTTTTAAGGTCCGCCATGGCGCTGCCCGCCTCAGATGCAGCCGCCGTAGGTATACGTCCGCGGCGGCACGTCGTTGAGGTCGTCCTCGTCGATCTCGGCCACGCAGCGCGCCATGGACCCGTCGCCCATGTACCAGCGCAGCGGGAAGCAATAGAACCGGAAGCGCTTGCCGGACACCTTGTCCAGGTCGCCGCCCAGGTTCTCGACGCCCACGATGCCGTGGCCCAGCATCTGCTTGTGGCAGGGTTCCCACGTGCCCCAGCAGCCGATGGCCTCCAGGTCGCCGAACTTCCTGTCGTACGCTTCCTTGCCGTGGAGCTTTATGTAGAGCTCCTTGTCGAATTCGGCATAGGCCTCTTCGCCGAACAGCTCGACGTACTCCTCCGTGATCGGCTTCCCGGTTGCGCCGACGAGGTTCATGCGGGTCATGCCGTTGTTGCCCATGGCGGTATGCAGCGGGTGGTCCAGCGCCTGGCTGTCCATTGCCACGCACTTGAGCTTGTGCTGTACGAACCATTTGCCGGCTTCGACGCCGGTGCCGCAGGAATAGTGATAATACTCCTTGCTGTCGTCGAACTTGCGGTGCATGCCGGTGTTGAGGCAAACGATCATGCCCTCCAGCTCGCGCGGCTTGATCCCGACCTTCTCGCAGGCCGCCTCCAGATGCTTCGGGCCGATAAGCCCCCAGCGTTCGATCTCGATGGGCAGGCACACAGCGTCGCCGGTATACGCGTCGACGGGCATCTCGTGGGTGTAGCGCGCCCGCCTGCCGTCAAACTCGATTTCCATCACGTGACGCGGCGCGTCGCAGTGCGTGCCCGTGTGCTGGACGCAGGTGATCTTCTGCGTCAGCACGCCGCCCTTGGCCATGGTGTGGTTGTTGTCGATGACCGGCTTGTCAAAATACGGCCAGCGGGGAATCTCCGCGCTGAACGGATGCGTCAGGTCGATAAATACTTTCTTGCCCATTTGATTTTCCTCCTCGTTGATCTTGGTTAACTGTCATTTTCCGTAAAGAGCCTTTATGAGATAGGTGTTGAGATCGTCCCGGACCGCCTGCGTTTGCTCCGGCGTCCAGCTCCGGAAACCCTTGCCCGTCTTGAACCCGAGCTCGCCCCCGTCGCGAAGCGACGTCAGCAGCGGCGAAGGCCGCGGGGATGCGTCCAGAAACGGGAAAATGTAATCGTGGATGCTGTAGGTCAGGTCGGTGCCAACCATGTCCGCGTTCTCAAGCGGCCCCAGCTGAGGCAGGCGCAGGCCGAAGGAATATTTGACGGCCATGTCGACGGTCTCCGCGTCGGCGATGCCGTTTTCGACGAGGGAGACGGCCTCCCGCCACAGGGCGTGCTGCATCCTGTTGGCGATGAAGCCGGGCACGTCCTTTTTGCACAGGACCGGCTTCTTGCCGACCGATTTCAGGAGCGCCATCACAGTCTCCGCCGTCTCGTCGCTTGTTGCGTCGGACCTCACGACCTCGACGAGCGGGATGAGGTGCGCCGGATTCCAGAAGTGGGTGCCGACGAACCGCTCGCGGCAGCGCAGCTCGGCGCTGATTTCCGTCGGGCTCATGACGGAGGTGTTGGTACAAAAGATCGCCGCCGGGGAACAGACGGCCTCCAGCTTCGCGAAGGTCTCTCGCTTGACGGCCATATCCTCGAAGACGGCCTCGATCACAAGCTCAGCCGAGCCGACGGGCTCGCTGCGCATGTCCGTTGTGAAGGCGATGCGGCTGAGCCGCGATTCAAGCTCCCGTTCCGAGAGGACGCCATGCTCCACCAGCTGGCGGCAGCTTGCCCGGATCCCGGCCCGGACGTCCTGTTCGGCGATATCGGCCACCGTGACGGAGATATCCGGATTCGCCGTCAGGACAAAGGCAATATTCTTGCCCATCATGCCTCCGCCGACGACGAGGATGTTTTTGATTTCCTTCATGGCTGCGCCGTCAGCATGCCCAGTAGCCGCCGGTGGCGTCGTAGTTGCCGCCGGTCAGAAAGTCGGACGCGGAGGACGCCAGGAAGGTGGCCAGGCCGACGAAATCCTGTACCTCGCCCAGCCGCCCGATGGGCAGGCGCTTCAAAAAGTTCTGATAGACGGCCGACTCGGGGTCGAACATCCACTCGGTGAGGTCGGAGCGGAAGACCGTCGGGTTGATGGTGTTGACGTTGATGCGGTAGGGGGCCAGGTCGCTGGCCATGGACTGGATCATCAGGTCGCAGCCGCCCTTGGAGGCGCAGTAGCCCGTGTAGCCCTTCATGCCCATCTTGCTCCTGGCCGAGGACGTGACCACTATCTTGCCGCCCTTATTCTGGGAAACCATCTGCTCGGCCGCGGCCTTACAGACAATATAGACGCTCCCCAGATCCGCGTCCATGATCTTCTGCCACTCCGCCGCGCTTTGCTCCAGGATGCCCTTGGGCGCGTTGACGCCGTGGCAGACGGCGAGGATGTTGAGCTCCCCGTATGCTGAAACCGTAAATTCGACGATCCTTTTCACGTCCGCCTCGACGGCCGGGTCGCCGGCGACACAGGCGCAGTCGATGCCCTCCGCCTTGAACTCCGCCTCCAAAGCCTTCAGCTTTTCGGCGTTGCGCGCCGTCATGACGACTTTTGCGCCCTGATAGCCGAAGGCCTTGGCGACCGCGCCGCCCAGGGCGCCCGTAGCGCCCGTCACGAGCGCGACCTTGCCTTGAATGCTGAACATGTTCTGCGCGAAATCCTTTTCAACCTTTACCATTATGTATTCACTCCTCATTCGGATAGTTGATGACGACGAGCATCACCGCGGGTTTATTGCCGGCGTTGACAAACGCGCGGCCTTCGTAGGGCTTGAAGGAGATGGACTCGCCGGCATGGATGACATATTCGTTTTTATCCTTGTCGGTCACACGGATCGCCCCCTCAAGGACATAGTAGAACTTTTCCAGCGGGTTGTCCTCATAACCGTATTCCGCGCCGCCGCCCGGGAGAAGGGTGGACAGCCCGACCCAAAATTTCTCGGCGCCTGTTTCCTCCTTGCCGTGGATGCGCATCGCCGCCATCCGATAATGGCCCGGCGCGTCATAGGGCTTGAGTTCTTCCAGGGTTCGTTTGACCATAAGTGCTCCGTCCTTTCGTCATGTATTTCAATCACTGCAAAATTGGTTCCTGCTTCAAACGGCGCGAAGCGCCGCGGCTTTACGGGCGGGGTCAAATAACAGCTTCGCGCGCTGCATAAGCCGCTCCGTATACTGAGAATTCGGACAAGCGATATCTTACTGTTTCATTATTGATAATACCGTTATCCCAATGATAATAGAAATAGAATATTGTTTTCATAACTATAACAATAATTTATAGATTGACTTTTATACAAAAAATGCTATGTTAAATATGCTGTCATCACTGTCGGAAGAGGTCTTGCTCATTATGGATACTTTACAATTGCGTCTTTTTGTTTCGGTCGCGAGCACGCTCAATTTCTCCCGTACGGCCGAACAGTTCTTCATTACCCAGCCGGCCGTCAGCCGTCATATAAAAGTGCTTGAAAGCACCCTGGGCGTTAAGCTGCTCAGCCGGACAAGCAGGAAGATCGAGCTGACGGAAGAGGGCGCCGAGTTTCTTACATATGCCAATCAGGCGCTTGAGGTTATCTCCAACGCCGAAAACCGCCTTCAAAACATGGCGCAGGGACGTACGGGCCATATCCGTATCGCGGCTTTGTCTTCAACCGTGCATCAGCTCAGCTCCTGTCTCGTCCGGCTGTCCAGGGAGTTTCCGACCGTTCAGGTGGATGTGGACCTCCTGGAGGGCTCCGACCTGATTGATGCCCTCCAAAAAGGAGAGTATAACTTTTTCTTTGCGATACAGGACATGATCGACGGAGTGGACGCCTATGCGTATCAGACAATTTCGCAAGACAGGCTGGAACTGTTCGTCAATACCGATATATCCGGCGCCATCGACATTTCCGACTGGTCGACGGTTCAGCGCCACCCGTTTGTTTCCATCCAAAGATCGGATGCCTGGCTGACGAATAAAATCCGGATCATATGCAAAAACAGGGGTATCACGCCCAGCATCATCAATTACTATAACCGCGCCGAGGCCGCCGTTTTGGCGGTGGATGCCGGGATCGGCATTGCTTTGCTGCCGGGAAAGCTGAAACATCTGTACCGGCACCCGAATGTGGTCACGCTCAGGATACCGGGCGACGATACGGAGGTGAGCTACGTCTACGTCTGGAAAAACGGTGAAAAAAACTGGGCGAGCAAGCCCTTTCAGAATATCGTTTCAGACATCTTGCTGCAGGAAAGACAGCGCTGACACAGGCTGCACCGGGAAGCGGCGGACACGGCGTTGCCGTCAAGGGCTATGTCATAATCGACAGATGCTCTGGACAAAATTGAACGCTGTCTGTATAATTTAACGTATCTGCTGGTATGAAAAAAAGTAATGGTAAATACAGGGAGCAATGTTAAGAAATAACTCCGCGGCAGCAGTCAGGCGAACGGGCATGACCTCCCGCTTAAGCTCTGCTGCAGACGCTGAATCCTAAGCCGGTCGTCAGGTAGACAACAACGCGGCTTCGGCTTGTTTTAAAGCTTCCGTCTGGACGTTATACAACGAAAGGGCTATAAGAGACATGAAAAATTTGAATTTTGATATTTACTCCATGAGTCTTATGCAGATCCAGCGTTTTTTGACCGTGGCGGAGCTTATGAGCTTTACGAGCGCCGCGCGAAAGCTCGGCGTCGAGCAGCCTGTCATCAGCAAAACGATCGCTTCTCTCGAACAGACGCTGCACCTCATCCTCTTCATCCGGGAAAAGGGAAAAATCAAGCTTACGCCCGCGGGCAAATATCTCAGCGATCAGCTGAGGGGTATTTTTCCGGTCATTGAAAAAAGCGTGGAGATGGCGCATGTGCTTCAGCTGGGCGTTATGGGCGAGCTTTCCGTGGGGATCCATAATTTCTACGACCTGCGGTATTATTTTCTGCCCATTGTCAACGATTTCCGGAAATCCTATCAGCAAATCAAGCTCTATACGAAATGTTTCAGCTTTCCCGGCCTGAGGCGGCGGATCCTGTCCGGTTCTCTTGATATCGCGTTTACGTCCCGGTTTGAAGGCGACGACATAAAAACATACGAAAGCGACGAGATCTGTGTCAGCGAGCTCGTCCAGTTTCCGCTGTCGGTCGTCATGCTCGATACGAATCCGCTCGCCAAAAAAGAAACGATCGACGTGCCCGACCTGAGATTCCAGCAGTTTATCATTCATTCGCCGACGAAGGTCCCCGCCTATCACAAGCTGATAGAGGATATGTGCATGAAGTATGATTTTATCCCCTCCGAGTACGAATACATCGAGGATGCCACCTCCTTCGCGCTGAGCCTCAGCGACAATAATCAGGTCTATGTCGTAGACAGGGCGGCGCGTGTGGAGCAGGGCATGTCCTTAAAAACCTACGAGCTGGCCGGCACTGTCAGCGGCGTCTCTCTCATCTGGAAAAGAAATTCCGCCAATTCCGCCGTGAAGCTTTTTGTCAACAAGTGCATGGAGTATTTTCAGGAACACCCCGACCCGTGGGGTGAAGCGAACCAGGCAAAGACTGGAAATAAAAACGACTTACATAAGTGAGTTTTACTCATTCCAAACAGGAATGGAGTTATTAATTATTTATATTTTACAAACCAATGTATTCATACTAGACTTTGTTTGGTTAAAAGCGCAACAAATCGTATACGAAAGTGAGGATCATAATGGCGACGACTCAGGAGCTTTATAACGAACGGCTTAAACGCATGGCAGCCGCTCAAAACCTTGAGGAATATGACCGTGTGCCCATCGTTCCCAAGATGAATTTCTTTTACGGCCATGCCTACGGTATCGATCATTATGTGACAATGACAGACCACCGGAACATCATTCCCGGTCTGAAAGCATACCTGGCGGAATTCCAGCCGGATGCCGTCTGGGGGACAGCGCAGTACCCGATTCCCGCAATTGAAGCGCTTCAGAGCAATTTCATCCATTGGCCCGGCTATCAGCACAAAATCGCGCTGGATCAGTCATTCCAAATCCTTGACGACGAGTATATGACCGAGGACGAATACGATGAATTCATCCTCGACCCCACGCACTTCATTCTGACGAAGTGGCTTCCGAGGAGAAATAAAAACCTCGCGGGCCTCGCCAAGCTCAATCTCCAGGATCCGATAGAACTAAGCCTGTTTTCAACATTGGCCGCCTTTGCCGACCCGGAGGTAAAAAGCGCGCTGGAGACGCTCCAGCTGGCCGGCGCCAAATCGGCGGAATGGCTTCAGGCCAACAGCCTGTTTTTCGACACCTGCATCGCGGAGGGCTTCCCGCTCGGTCCCACGCTTGGGCAGACCTGCCCGTTCGATATGCTCGCCGACAACTTCCGGGGCATGATCAACTGCATCACGGACATAAAAGAACGGCCGGAGAAGCTGCATGAAGCGCTCGACGTCATGACCGAGCTGTGCATACGAAACGCGCTGGGCGGCCTGAAGGCGCTTGGTCACAAATATCTGTTCATTCCGTTACATATGGGCGTCGACGAGTTTATGAGTCCGGATGATTACGCGGAGTTTTACTGGCCGGGCCTGAAGGCCCTGATGATGGCGGGCATTGAAAACGGCCTCACGCCGTACGTCTTCTGCGAAGGCAATTACAACACCAGACTCGAGCAGCTTTGCGACATGCCGAAAGGTTCCGTCATTTATATGTTTGAGAAAGTGGACATGAAGAAAGCGAAGGAGACTGTCGGCAAAATGGCCTGCATCTGCGGGAATCTGGCCACCGCCACGCTGATGTTCAGCTCGAAGGAACGCGTTGTCAGAGAGACGCGCGAACTGCTTGAGATTTGCGCTCCCGGCGGCGGTTTTATCATGGACGCGTCGATTGTCATCGACAAATGTCCGAAGGAAAATCTCCACGCGATGTTCGACACGACCCTGCAGTACGGCGTTTATTAAAAAGTCAAATCCACTAATATTATCAGAGGAGGATAAAAATGAAAAAGCATAACAAGATGATCGCGCTCCTGTTGGCCGTCGTATTCTGTTTCCTGCTTGTTCTGAGCGGTTGCAATACCGGCACATCCGGCTCCTCGCCCAGTGCCGCCGGCTCCTCGCCCAACGCGTCCGGTTCGACCGCGCCGAGTGCAGACACCTCCGGCAGTTCCGGAAGTACCGTTGATTCCGGCAAGACAAGCATCAAGATCGGTTTTGTCGCTCCCCTCTCCGGCCCAATGGCAAACTTCACCGTCGGCATCAAGCACGCGGCCGAGCTGGCGCTCAACGCGATGAACAAGGACGGCGGCATCCTGGTCAATGAGCTCGGCAAGAAGCTGCCCGTCGAGATCATCTGGGGCGACAGCGAGAGCAGCCCGACCAAAGCGTCCGAGGTCGCCACAAAACTTGCCACAAGCGACAAGGTGGACATCCTGGTCGGCGAGTGGACGCCCGATACGGCCAATCCCGTCTCCGTCGTCGGCGAGCGCTACCAGATCCCCACCCTTGTTTCCGGCGCTCCGGATACCAGCTGGCTGGCAAACGGCCCTTATGAGTGGTCCTTCGCGCTGATGTTCAATTATGACTTCTTCCTGGACGAGTATTTCAACGGCTTTGACCGCCTTGACACGAACAAAAAGATCGGCCTCGTACTCGACAGCAGCGTCGACGGTATCGGCATGGCCGAGTTTATCGCCGCGAAGGCGCCGGAAAGAGGCTACACGGTCGTTGATCCCGGACGTTTTCCGCAGGGCACGACAGACTACACCGCCGTCATCAATCAAATTCAGAGCGAAGACTGCGATATCCTTGTCGCCAGCCTGATTACACCGGAGCTCGTGACGCTTTGGAACCAGTGCCAGCAGCTCGGTTATGAGCCGAAGATCGCCGTTTTAAGCAAGGGCATGCACTTTAGCGCCGACGTCGCGGCGCTCGGCCCGACGGGCGCCTATAACTGCATCGAGACGCAGTGGTCGCCGGAATTTCCCTTCACCTCCTCGCTGCTTGGCATGACGGCCAAGGAACTCAGCGACGATTTCAGGGACACTGTCAAACAGGATCCGGATGTCACCATCGGCTGGGACTATTCGCTGTTTGACGTGATTTATGACGTTCTTTCCCGCGCGCAGTCGCTCGACAAGGAGAACGTGCGGCAGGCTTTCGCGGCCACGGACATCGAATGCATCTACGGCCACGTGGTATTTCAGGACAACCATGTCGGGCATGTGCCGATCGTCTTCGGCCAGTGGGTTCCCGATTCGACCACGTATTCGGGTTACAGAAAGGCGCTGATCGCCGCGGATCATGTCGAAGAGGTCAAGATTACCGAGGAGTTTACACCAAAGGCATACGGTTGATATGCAATGTATGGTAAACCTTGGTCCGCACAAATAGGACAGCATATCGGATCAGATACTTAAACAGGCCTTATCCGCTGCCGTACGAGTATACCGGGTTCACGGCCCGGTATACTCGTATAGTGATCAGGTTGTTGGAGGCGATTATTTTTGGGGGACATTCTCACCATCCGGGATCTGGGCATATCCTTCGGCAACAACCATGTCCTGAAATCCGTCAATCTGGAAGTCGGGGAGAACGAGGTGCTCGGCGTGATCGGCCCGAACGGCGCCGGTAAAACCGTCATGCTTGACCTGATTTCCGGTATTCTCATGCCCTCCAAGGGCAGCATTCAATTTTTAGGCAAAGAAATTTCGGGCATGAAAGTGACAGAGCGCACCCGGCTGGGGCTTGGCCGCACCTTCCAGATCCCGCGCTGCTTTGAAAACCTGACGGTCTACGAACATATACTCACAACCGGCGTCTTTGGCCGGAATGTGTCGGAGCGAAAAGCGGCCGAGCAGGCCTCCGAGATCCTCGACCTCATTCGGCTGACGCCGCATCATAAAGAGCCGGCCGGCAAGCTCGGGCTGCTGGCCAGAAAGCGGCTTGAGATCGGGATCGCCCTGGCCTCGTCGCCCAAGCTGCTGCTCCTCGACGAGGTCGCCGGCGGCCTGACCAATTCCGAGATATCGGAGATCCTGCAGATTGTACGGGAGGTAAAAAGATCGGAAGAGCAC
>CAYMLM010000011.1:0-3877 GCA_964391385.1 uncultured Papillibacter sp. | reverse complement strand
GCCGGGGAATCAGCATTATATGGATCGAGCATGTCATCCAGACCATGATCGAGGGGACCGACCGGGTCATGCTCCTGGCAGAAGGAAGAGACGTCCTCTGCGCGCCTTGCGCGGAGCTGATGCGGTCCAAACAGGTGAGCGAGGCGTATCTGGGGGCGGAAGATGATGAATAAGCAAAGCGACCTCCTGCTCGAGGTAAAAAACCTGAACGTCCATTACGGCGATATTCAGGCCGTTCACGATGTGAGTCTGAGCCTGGCCAAAGGCTCGATGGCGTCCATTATCGGCGCCAATGGAGCCGGTAAAAGCACGCTGCTCAATTCCGTCATGGGACTCAATAAACCGTCAAGCGGCGAGGTTTACTGGAAAGGCGAGAATATTACAGGCTTACCTACCAATAAGATTGTCTCCCGGGGGATATCGATGGCCCCCGAGGGCAGCCGGGTTTTCGAAGACATGACCGTTATGGAAAACCTTCTCATGGGCGCTTATCCGCCGCACGCACGAAAAAAGAAGGCGGATAACCTGGAGAAGGTTTATGCGACCTTTCCGGTCCTCAAGGAAAAATCGGGTCAGCTGGCGACGTTTCTTTCGGGCGGTCAGCGGCAAATGCTCGCCATTGCCCGCGCCATCATGGCCAATCCAGAGCTGATCATATGCGACGAGATTTCGCTCGGCCTAGCCCCTGTCATTATCAAGGAGATCTATGAAGCCCTCCGGCGGATCAACCGCGAGGGGGTGGCCTTTCTGCTCGTTGAACAGGAGATGAAGCGCTGCCTGAAGAATACGCAATACGCCTATGTGATGGTAAAGGGCGCAATTGTTATGCAGGGCCTGTGCCGCGACCTTCCGGAGGACGATGTCAGCGACGCATATTTCGGTATAAACCGGTTTGCATGATCATGAAGAATCCGAGGTGATACAGTGGATACGCTTCTCCAATCCGTCGTAACGGGTTTATTGCTGGGCGGACTTTACGCGCTGATCGGCGTCGGTATGTCCCTGATTTTCGGAATCATGAGGATCACGAACATCGCGCATGGCGACCTTATGATTCTTTCGACGTTCATAACAATGACGCTGGCCATGAAGTTGACGGGAAGCGTTCTGATTTCATTGCTGCTGTCGATTGGGGTTATGATTCTTGTCGGCATGCTGATTCAAAAATTCTTAATCAACAAGGTCATCGATAAAGGCGCCGAACCCGCCCTTCTCGTTTGTTTCGGCCTGTCCATCATCATCCAGAACTCACTGCTTTTAGGCTTTGGCCCCAACTCGCAGACCATCCCCACAACGCTTGTGAACACCAACATCCTGCGCACGGAGCACCTGTCCGTCTCCGGCCAGTATGCGCTGAATTTTCTCGTAGCGGTCGTCGTCATCGTCGCGCTGTCGCTGGTGATGAAAAAAACATCTCTCGGACGGGCCATCCGCGCCACCTCCAGCGATGTCGTCGCCGCCGAGATTCTTGGCATCAACACGAAACGGATGTATATCTACGCAATGTGCCTGACGATGGCCGCCACCTGCATTGCGGGGCTTCTGGTAGGGCAGACGTTTGTTTTTTATCCATCCAGCGGAACGCAGTACCTGATCATCGCATTCGGCGTCGTCGTCATCGGCGGTATGGGCAGCATTTTCGGTACGCTGATCGGCGGGATCATACTGGGGCTGTCACAGCTGCTCGGGGCAAATTTCCTTGGAACCCCGTATCAAATTCTGACGGGATACGTCGTCATGCTGATCATTCTGACGCTGAGGCCTCAAGGGCTTTTATCCAAAAAAGTGCGCAAGTAGTTCAGGCGGAAAACGGGGGATAGCTGAAAATGAGTCTCAATAAAAAGGGTGAAAGACTGGACCGCCGGAAAGCGGTCAAGCCCGTCGCGCTGGCGGCCGTGCTTGCGCTCATGATCTCTCTGCCTTACTGGAGCGGAGACTATGTGACGAGCTTTGTCATACTCATCCTGCTGTATATGGCTATGGGCCAGATGTGGAATCTGCTTGGCGGATATTCCGGCCTCGTATCGCTCGGTCAGCAAAGCTTTATCGGCATAGGCGGTTACTCGCTGGCCATCATCTCTCAGGTCTACAAGCTTCCGATCGCGTTGGGTTTTGTCGTGGCAGGCGTCCTGTCGGTATTCTTCGCGCTTGTGATCTCGGTCCCCATTTTCAAGATGAAGAACGTCTATTTCACCATCGGCACATGGATCGTCTCGGAGTGCCTGCGGGTATTTTTCCTGATCTGGGCATTTGTGAACTATGGAACGGGTTATAACATTTCCGCGACCTATACGATGTCTCCCGTCGTCATCTATTTTATCGCTCTGGCCGTCGGCGTCCTGTCGGTCGCGACCGTCGCTTTCCTGCTGCGTTCGAAATTCGGCCTGGCGCTCATGGCGATGCGCGACAATGAGGCGGCCGCCGAGGTCCGCGGCGTGAAGCTGTATCAGACAAAGCTCAGGTGCTTTCTGATCTCGGCTTTTATGACCGGTGTCGCCGGCGCCGCCATGTATCTGAATATCGCCTTCATCCAGCCAAACGCGGCGTTCGGCATCGACTGGACGGTTTCCATGGTGTTTATCGTTATCATCGGCGGTATCGGGACGATAGAGGGTCCGATCATCGGCGCCGTCATTTTCGTGCTGCTGCGTCAGTTTTTGTTCTCCTTCCCGGGCTTCAGTATGCTTATACTCGGGATTATCGCGATTATACTCATGCTGGTAGCCCCCAAGGGCGTCATGGGTTATCTCAGCAAGCGCTTTGGATGGGATGTGTTTTCGATTCGGCGCCATATGAAAGCGCCGGCGCTCCCGTCGGACATAGAAAAGGGCTAGAAAGACAAACGCGCGGCAGCGGAGTCCCCAAGCCGTTTCGGGTGGTGATCTCCTCTGCGTGGTTCGGCCGGATACATACATAATTGAAAAAGCCGGGTAAACAGCGCTCCGCCGTTTATCCGGCTTTTTTTATATACCTTGCAGGACCTTTACGACATCTCTTATGACTGCGTTTGCTGCAGGATGTGCAGGATGAATCTTCTGAAAACCTCGGCGACCTCCGCTCTGGTTGCTGTTTCCTCGGGAGAGAGGAGCTCTTCAGTTCTCCCCTGGATCAGCCCTGCCTCACACGCCCATCTGAGGGCCGGCAGCGCGTAATCTGAAATCTTGTCGGCATCCTCGAACGCCTCCAGGATCGCGCTGTTGTCCGCAATAAGCTTATAACCCTTGTACGCGGCGTAACGGAAGAGTATGGCGGCGATTTGTTCTCTTGAAACAGTGTCGTTTATGCCGAAAGCACCGTTGGCATAACCAAGAACAATGCCCTTTTCAGCTGCCCAGATCACGGCGTCGGTATACCACATGCCGGCTTCGACGTCGGTGAACGGATTATCCATACCCGGCGTCTGCCCGCCCTCCAGGCGATAAAGCACCGTTATGAACATGGCCCTCGTCATGGGGGCGTCCGGCCCGAACAGATCGTCGCCGATGCCTGTGAACAAGCCTTCTCTCACAACGAACTGGACGGCATCGTAAAACCAGTCGGTCTCGGAAACGTCGGTAAAGTAAACGGAAGGATCACTCGGCCCTCCGTCCTCTTCGCCGTCTTCGTCCGTACCGCTGCCCGCGGGAATACCGCCGCCCGGGCCTGCGCTGGCGGGGCCGGCGTTCTGCGTCCAATGCGCGAAAAGCGTGTGATTCGACGGGAGGCTCACAATCTCGGCCGCGGTCACCTTCGTCCCGCCCGAGGCAGCCGTGAACCAGCCCATAAACGAGTAATCCGTCCGGCTCGCAGTCGCAAGCGTGCCGTAAGGCAGGCCGAATGTGACGGTCATGCTCGGGGACGAGGGCGTTCCGCCGTTGCCGTCAAAGCTCACCGTATA
>CAYMLM010000010.1:0-22790 GCA_964391385.1 uncultured Papillibacter sp. | reverse complement strand
GAGCAGCCGTCATGCAAGCTTCTTGTCGACAAAGCCCTCTGGGCTTTGTCGACAGTCTGAAGCTTGTCCTAAACGGACAGGCTGCTTGTCTTTTCTTTGAAGGTTGGCACGAGGATGTGGACCTTGCTGAACGCCGTGCTGAAATCCCGGTTGTCGATGGACTGGCACAGCTTATCAAACTCCGCTTCGAATAAAACCGGCGGCTTGCCGCTTGCTTTCAGGATAAATATCCGGTCGTTTTCGGTCCTCGTCACGGTCTCGTCCGTGAGACTGATTTCCTCAAACAGCTTTTCTCCCGGCCGCAGGCCCGTGATTTCGATCTTGATGTCCTTGTCCGGCACGAGCCCCGACAGGCGGATCATGGACGTCGCCAGGTCGTATATGTAGACGGGCTCGCCCATGTCCAGGACGAATATTTCGCCGCCTTTTGAGATTGCGCCCGTTTCGAGCACGAGCTGGACGGCCTCCGGGATCGTCATGAAATAGCGCTTGATCCTTTTGTCCGTGACGGTCACGGGACCGCCCGACTGTATCTGCCTTTTAAACAGCGGCACGACGCTGCCCTCGCTGCCCAGCACGTTTCCGAAACGCACGGCGGAAAAGCTTGTGCTGCCCCAGGCGTTGGCGCGCTGGATGAGCATCTCGGCCACACGTTTTGTCGCGCCCATGATGTTGGTGGGATTGACGGCCTTGTCCGTGGAGATGAGGATGAACCGGTCGGCCTTGCACTTGATCGTCATCTCGACCATATTGAGCGTCCCCATGACGTTGTTCTTGAGCGCTTCCTGAGGATTGCTCTCCATCATCGGCACATGCTTGTGAGCCGCGGCGTGGAACACGATCGACGGGCGGTATTTTTCAAAGACCTCGCGCAGCCGGGATCTGTCCTGTATCGACCCGATGCAGGACACAAACTGCGTTCTCGGGTACTTCTTGCTCAGCTCTATTTCCGCCCTGAAAATGTTGTTCTCGCTGATATCGAATATGACGACGAGCTCGGCCTTGTAGTTGAGGATCTGATTGCACAGCTCGAGCCCGATGGAGCCCGCGCCGCCCGAAACAAGCACCGTCTTGCCCCGGATGTAATCGCTGACGGACTCGAGGTCCAGCTTGACGACGTCGCGGCCGAGCAGGTCCTCGACGTTGATTTCGTTGATGGTGGCTTTGCGGAGCGCCTCGTCCGTGAAGGTCGTCATGTTTCCGAAGCGGCGGACGACACAGTTGGCCTCGTTGCACAGCCCGAATATATCCCGGATGGTCGAATTGTCCACAAACGGGATCGCGATGATGATGATATCCGCCTTATACTTTTCCGCCGCGTACGGGATGAGCGAGCGGTTTCCGACGACCCGGAGACCCTTGATGAGTTTCCCGGCCAGTTCCGGATTGTCGTCGATAAAGGCGATGGGATACATGTTTTTAGATTTGTCGTTTCTGAGCATGTCGGCCAGATAGCTGCCCGCGTCGCCCGCGCCCATAATGATCACGCGCTGGATGCCCGAGCTTCTGTTTCTGACGACCATATACGTATTCAGCCTGCGCGCAAGCACCAGAATCAGACGGTAAAGGCACATAATGAATACGGAATAAACGACAAGATTGACCAGGTGGAAGATGTCGAACAGCTCCGCGTTGATCAGGACCATGAGCACGACCGCGAGAATGAGCCCCGCAAAGAAAGTGCTGGCGGCCGACAGGGCGCTGAGGGCCGCGTTGGCGCTTATCGGATTTTCATATGTTTTGAATATGATGCTGAAAAGCCCCATGGATATGATCAGCACTAAAATAAACGACACCGCGCTGTCTCTTAAAAACGTCTCAGGATAGAACATCAGTGAACAGACGACGCTTCCGGCCACGACGCTCAGGGCGTCGGCCGAGTAAGTCAGTATTTTTCTGAGATATCCGTTAGCTTTCATACGGCTCCCCCTCCCGTTTTAAACTCACGGCCGTTCTTATTTTTCAGCCTGTTTGAGCAGCTGCAATACTTTTTTATAGGTCTTCGCTTCCTCTTCGATTGTCGTGAGCCTTGTCACGATCCTGTGGATATCCTCCTCGGATATCTCGGGCTGGCTGTTTTTGGACTTTCTGATCCACCTGTACAGCGTCGATTTCGGAACGTCATATTCCTCACAGAGCTCGTCAACGCTCCTCCCGTCCGCGTGCAGTTCGAGGATGTTCTGCTTCAGCGTTTCTCTTGACATCTGTTCTCCCCTCTTCGAATGTGTTTCAGGCGCTTTACATTGAAGGCGTCGTAAAACGAAAAACCCCTTCACCGAAACTCGGGAAGGAGTTGAAACAACATACCCTTCAAGTTCGGCAACCGGCTGTCATAGTCCCAAGCGTTCATTAAGCTTCGGGGCCTTAGACCCTCAGTTTTGCGTCCCTGCCTTTCAGCAGGTTTGCCTTTTCGTCCTGATTTGACCTGATCTATTTTCACAAGTCAAAATAACACATTTTTTTCTGGTTGTCAAGATCTATTTCTCATTTTTTCTCACAATTTTGAGTTATTCCCACAATTCTCACGGTCTGATTTGAAAATAATGCGGCTTTGGGCGCGCCGTGTCGCTGTCCGGCCTGCGGCGCAGCGTCCTATTTCCTGGGCTTACTGCCTTTTTTCGCCTGCGGGCAGCCGTATCTTGACCCGCATGAGACGCAGTCTCCGCCGCAGCCGCCCCTCTTTCTGTTCCGGAGCAGATAGACGGCGGCGGCCGCCGCGCCCGCCAGCAAACCGGCGGCAATGAGGATCGTGGCCAGATTTTCCGCTATGAAGTCCGTTGCGGCTCACCTCATTTCCTGCAATCAGCGGCCGGAGGTTTCCCCGGCCGCTTTTATTATATGTTCTCCGGATAAACGCGTGTTATGCCGGGAGCCTGCCGGAATCTTCAAGCGCGTCGGCAACGTCGCCGAGTCCGTAGCGCTCATACGTTGCCCGCGTCGGCCAGCCGGTCTTTTTATCCCAGCCGCGCGTCTCGTAATACAGGTCGACAAGGTCGTTCCAGTCCTCCCAGCCCACCGTCTCTCCCCACGGGTCCGGGTACTGCATCGTCGGGAAAATGGCGTTGACCTCCATGTCCCGGTCCCGCCCGAAGTTGCGGATCAAAATGGCGCGGAACAGGAGGCGCGACCGCTCGGCCGCCTCGTCGAGCGCCTGCTTCGTCATGGGGATGCCCGTCGCGGCGGTAAAGGCTTCGGCTTCCATCTCCGGCCAGAACAGGTCGGGCGACTGCCACTCGCACGAGGTCACGGAGTCCTTCAGCTCGCCTTTGTTCTGGTTCATGATGACGCCCTCCACGAGCACCGGGCTGTGACAGGGATCGTCCCTGAACTGGAGGAATTCCTCGTATTTCTGATGGTGGTGCTCGACCGTCTGGCAGTCGCGCGTGCTCGTCATGAGCTCCAGGGACGTCGCGAGCCAGCCGGGCTTCGGGATAGAGCCCTCAAAGCCCCTGCCCTGCCAGTGGTAGCTGTGGCCCCAGGCCGTCTCCAGGCTGACGGGCAGGTCGAGCCTTTGTCCGGGCAGCACCTGCGAAAAACGCCCCCGATAGATCGTGTCGCCGTACTTTTCCTTGCCCAGCGTACGGATGGCGCGGGCCATGCCCTCGGCGAAGATCGGACCGTACTTGCCTTTGCGGTAGGTGATCATGTCGAGGAAGTATTTGACGAAGTCCTCGTTTTCCACGTCGACCTCCATGCCGAAGTCCAAATCGTCCAGCAGCCCTTCCTTTTTGGCCATGGACAGCCACGTCATGTACCAGACGATGACGTCCCACTTGTCGATGCCGTACTCGTTGCACATGTCCATCATGACGCTGCCCTTGTCGAAGTCCGGCTTCCAGAAATTCACCGTGTCGCCCGGCACCTTTTTGAAGAGGTCGGCCACGTATTCGTCCGTCATGTCGATCTCCGGCATTTCGCAGCTGAGCATCTTACAGGGCAGGAAATGGTTTTTTTCCGTCTCGAAGCTCATGATCGGCGTCCAGCTGCAGTCCTGCTGGAAGCCGTAGGCAAAGATGCCGACGCACTTTTCGACCTGGTTGATCCGCTCCTCCCCGAAAGCCGATTTCATGTCCATCATGAGCCGGCAGCAGTGCTGGTTGCAGCCGTGGCTGCAGGCCACCTGGCCGCGGTACCAGCCGCTCTCGACGGGGATCTCGTTTTGATCCATGCCGTGCATGGTTTCCCTGACGACGGGGCTCGGGCGCATGTACGGCTCGCCCATTTTCCGCCGCAGCTCGTAGAGCTTCTTGATATCGGCCGGATACACCGCGCCGGTACCGCGCACGCTGATCGCCTTGAGGTTCTTGGATCCGAACACGGCCCCGAAACCGCTCTTGGCGGCCACGTTGTCATTGGACGTCGTGATGGTGGCGTTGCGCATGAGATTTTCGCCCGCCGGGCCGATGACGATGCTCTTGACGGCCTTCCCGTGCAGCTCCTCCAGCTTCTTCTGCGCGGGGTGCACGAGCATCCCCCAGAGGTCGTCGGCCGGGAGAAACCGGATCTCGCCGTCCTCGATATAAAGGCGCGTCCTGACCGGCGCTTGGCCCTCCAGGATAAAACCGTCCCAGCCGGCGAACTTCAGCTCCGCGCCGAACCAGCCGCCGATGCCGCTCCAGGTGTACTGCTCGGGATAGCTGTTGGGCGAGATGCCGGTGAACACGGTCCGGCCGCCGGTCGGGATGCCGGTCGCCGTCGTCGGGCCTGTCATGTATATGATCTTGTTTTCGGGGTCGAACGCGCCGACGCCGGGCGCCACCTCGTCCCAGAAAATTTTGTTGCAGACGCTGCGTCCGCCGATATATTTGGGGACGTATTTGCTTGTGGGCACGGTCTCGACCGTGCTGTCGGTCAGGTTGATGCGGGCGATCTTCCCGACGTAGCCGTATGTCCTGTTATCCATCTCAGTTTCCCCCCTCTTTCGCCGCCGGGACAGGCACGGGTTCGCCGCTGATGCCGATGCAGCGGACGGGACACCACTGCACGCAGGCCGGCCCTTCCGGGCGCGTGCGGCACATGTCGCACTTTCTGGCCTTTCGCTTGTTTTTATCCTTTGACTTCGTAACGTTGATCCGAGGCGGGTCGAACACGCAGGCCTTGGCGCACAGGCCGCAGCCGATGCAGTTTTCCTCCACGATGTAAACGATGTTGTCCTCGCCGAGCTTCATCGCCGAGTCTTTTTTCGGGCAGGCGTCGTAACAGGGGTGATCCGAGCAGTGCTGACAGGCGTAGATCGTATGTACCATCGAACGGTTGTCCCTGTCGACGAAAAGCCTTGAAAAGCTCGGACTGACGCAGCCCTCGTGCTCCAGCGCGCAGACGACCTCGCACGAGGTGCACCCGGCGCAAAACGAGTAGTCCGGCGGATACTGCACGACATGCCTGCCGTACGTTCTGTCCTGTGTTTTTTCCATTGCGTTTCCCGCGCGGCGGTCCCCGCGTGAAGCGGGAACGGGACGCGGCCCCTTTCTACTGCTTTTTAGTCTGAGTATATCTGCAAAAAAACGGACTGTCAATGTGCGTTTGTACAGTTAGGCCGCGTTATTTATGTATAAATGCAGCTTTACAACATGTCCAAAGCAGGATATAATTACGTTAATTTTTCTGCCAATTTGCTGATTTTCAGTGGAAATCAATCACGAGTAAAGGAGAATGACTATGGGACGCATGGAGGGAAAAATCGCCGTCGTAACCGGCGCGGGTTCCGGGATCGGGCGCGCCACGGCGATCATGTTTGCCAGGGAGGGCGCGAAGGTCGTCTGCGCCAACCGCAATGAAAACGACGGCAACGAGACCGTCGCGGGGATCAGGGCCGCCGGCGGCGAGGGCATCTACGTCAAGACCGACGTCCGGAAAAAAGCGGACATCGAAAACCTCTTGAAAGCGACGCTCGATACGTACGGAAAGGTGACGACGCTCGTCAACAACGCCGGCATTCTTGTGCATAAACCGTATCTGGAGCATGACGACGAGGACCTGGCCAAGGTGTACGAGACGAATTTCCGCGGCTACTACTGGATGATGCAGGCCTTCCTGCCGGCGCTCATCGCGCACGGCCATTCCTCGATCCTGAACGTGGCGTCCATCTCCGCGTACAAGCCGGAATCAGACGCCTACATATACGGCGCTTTCAAGGCCGCCGTCAACAAGATGACACAGAATATGATCCGCGAGTTCTCGCCGCAGGGCGTGCGCCTGAACGTGCTGTGCCCCGGTCCCATCCAGACGAATCTGACGCCCGAATGGGTCCGCAATAATCCCGAGGTCCAAAAGCAGATCCAGATGGAGGTCTGCCCCGTCGGACGGCTGGGCGTCCCGGACGACGCGGCGTACGCGGCCGTGTGGCTTTGCAGCGACGAGGCCGACTGGGTCACCGGCAGCTCGATCGTCGTCGACGGCGGCGCGTGCAACATGGGGTAAGCGTAGAAGCGATCCCGAGCCAGACGGCACGTTACCGCTCCCTGTCGTTTTCGTAATCCTTCGCATACCTGTCCAATATTCGGAGAGCCTTCAGGGTGATAAACCTGGAGGGCTCTCATTTTTGTTCCATCGTTATATGCGCGTTTCCCCTGTGGACGTTCTCGAGGTCCCAACGCCCGTCCCTGCGCCGTTTGTGAAGGAGCCAGCCGAGCGCCGGCCTCATGCGCGGATCGTACGGCAGGGCGGCCGAAGCGAAGTATTCAAGCACGCGCAGCAGGTCGCAGCGGTAGCGGTACGGGTACGACAGCTTTTGAAAGCGCGGGTCGCCGTCCATAAAGAGCCCGTTGTCAAACAGATACCGGACGGCAAGCCGCTCCGCCTGTCCGAGCTCGGGAAGGCCGTCGGCAAACCCGGCCTCCCTATAGGCCAAAAAGCCCTCCAAAACGCAGATCGTCGTATGGGCGTCGCTCACCCCGCCGTCCGGGTCCCACCCGAAACCGCCGTCGTCCTGCTGAGCGCCGAGCAGGAACGCGGCGAGCCGTCCGGCCCGCCTGTCGTCCGGAAGGAAGTACGCGGCGTATCGGAGGACCATGCCGTCCACGCAGACGTCGCAAAACTGCTTCGATTTGGCAAAGTTGACGCCGCCGGTCATCAGCTGGCACTCGTCGAAGGCACGCGCGGTCATCTCCCGGCAGCTCGGGCACGAGCGCGGGACGCCGAGGTCCATAAGGTCCGTGAGCGTATAGTGCGTGCTCGTCCACTTGGGCTGATAAAACCATTGCCCCCAGTGACCGTTTGCCCCGCGCCTTTTGAGAAGCTCCGCCGCGAAGCCCTCCGTCCCGATCCGCTCCTGGAGCCGGGACAGCTCGCCGGCGCTGCTTTTAAGCAGGGTTTTGTGAACGAGATACCGGATGGAAACGTCTCCGCCGAGAAGCCAGTCCGTTATGTCTTTCATATATATTCCGCTCCTTTTCATATTTCCTGCCATTTTCCGACAGCTTTCGCATCGGCAACCCGATAAACTTATACTACCCTGTCCACTGAGGAGTGATATCTTGAAAACGGCGAGGAAATTTGTACTATTCGGCGTATGCCTGGCGGTGATTTTGTCCGTCATCGGACCGCTTGAGGCGCTGGCGGCGGAATACCGGTTCAATATGTCGTACATATATTTCGGAAGCTCCTCCGACTATACGAAGCTGGTCGACAGCACGCAGAATTCGCTCAACGAGGTGGCCCCGAACTATTTCGCGCTCGATCAGGACGGGAACCTCGCCCTCACCGCTTCGGTCAGCCGGGATTTTATCTCGGATATGCACGCGCGCGGCGTCACCGTCGTGCCGTATCTGACGAACGACTGGTCGCGTCCGGTCGGAAAGGCGGCTCTTGATAACCGCGAGGCGCTGGCGCGCGACCTGGCCGACGCCGTCGTGCTTTACGATCTGGACGGCGTCAACATCGACATTGAAAACGTCACGTCGGCCGAGCGGGAGGCGTATGTCGACTTCACGCGCCTGCTGCGCGGGCTGCTGCCGGAGGGCAAGACGATCGCCGTATCCGTCGCGGCCAATCCCTGGGGCCTCGACACCGGCTGGCAGGGCTCCTACGACTACGCGGGGCTTTGCCAATACTGCGATTACCTCATGATCATGGCCTACGACGAGCACTACTACGGCGGTCCGGCCGGTCCGGTTTCCAGCCTGTCCTTCATCGACAAGTCCCTCAAATACGCCGTCAGCGTCGTGCCGAAGGAGAAAATCGTCCTGGGCCTCCCCTTTTACGGGCGGATCTGGAGCGACAACGGCGGCCATCCGAACGGCTACGGCGTGAGCAACACGGCGATCGCCCAGCTCATCAGCGCCTACGACGGCTCCGTCTACATAGACCCGGTCAGCCGCTCCGCGCGCGCCGTCATCACGGTCGGCGAGACGGGAGTCAAGCCGGTCATCGGCGGGCAGACGCTCGCCGCGGGCACCTACACCATCTGGTACGAGAGCGAGCAGTGCGTCAAGTCGAAGCTCGAGCTCGTGAGCGAATACGGCATCAAGGGCACGGGCAGCTGGAGCCTCGGCCAGGAGTCGGACAGCACGTGGACTTATTACAAGCTCTGGCTCAACGACTGCACGTTTGAGGATATCGAGACGAACTGGGCCAGAGAATACATACTCGACGCCTATCTCAAAAGCTGGGTCACCGGATACAGCGCGGACAACTTCTCGCCCGACGAGCCGCTCACGCGGGCGCAGGCCGCCGTGATCCTGGTCCGCCGCCTCGGCCTCGCGCCGGAGCTCGACCCCAAATACAGCTTCGACGACTGCGGCGGCTACTGGGCGCAGGCGTATCTCGAAACGGCCAGGAAATACGACATCATCCGGGGCACCGGAGACAACCTGTTCAACCCGACGAGTCCGGTCACGCGCGAGGAGATCGCCGTAATGGTCAACAATGTGCTCAAATATCAGAACAATCAGGCGCAAAGCCTTTACACGGACGTAACGCCGATTGACAATCCGTGGTCGTACGACTCCATCGAGGCGCTTGGGGAGACGGGCGTCATCACGGGCTTCCCGGACGGGACGTTCCAGCCGCGCGGCACGATCTCACGCGCGGAGATGACGGTCCTGGCCGCGGCCATGCCGTCGGCCGACGTCGGCGCCGTCGGGGCCGTCATAACGGCGACATAAAATGCCCGAGCTCATACCGCCGCGTTTGCCCGAAAAGCAAAAAGACACGTCGGCGGATGAATCATCACTCCACTTCCGTGCCTTCCCGCGCTTGTACGCTTTCGGATTGTCCGGCCTTCGCGTGACCGGACTGACGCCGCCCCAGCTCCCGCGTTTTTTCGCAAGAAGCTCCCGCTTTCTGCGTTTGGACAGCTTTTCAAACGGTATGAATTTCTCCATAAAAACTCCTTTCCGACAATACCATCAATCTATCAGATATTGAGGATATTGTCAAACTCAAAACCGACTTTACGGCGGCGCGCGGGTTATACTGTGGATGGAACAAAAAATGAACCATCATCGTCCAACAGTCAGACGCTTGTCGATAAAGGAGGTTCATATGAAAAAAATACTATTGTCCTGTCTGTTCGTTTTGTCGCTTCTTCTGGCGACAGCTCCCATGGCTGCGGCCGCGCCGGCCGACAGCGCCGACACGTACGGCGACATCGCCGGCGCCTGGTATGAAGACGCCGCCCGCGCGTACGCCTATCCCGAGATATTCGCCGACGGCAGCGGGAAGCTCGACGCCGACAAGGATATCACCCGGATCGAATTCGTCCGCGTGCTGCACAGGGCGCTGGGCATCTCGATCGAGTATTTCGCGGCCAATGACATCGGCGACAGCTTCGACGACATGAAAAACGACGACGCGGGCGCAAACGAGCTCATCGACCTCGTGACGGCCGGGATCGTCGGGGCGGGCGGCAGCTTTCAGCCCGGCGCCCCGCTGACGCGCGAGGTCATGATCAGCTGGACGGTCGCCGCGCTCGACTATGTGACCGGCGGCGATTACGCGATGATCCTGCTCCTGCCGGCCCCGTTTGACGACGACGCGCAGATCGATCCCGCCTGTAAGGACGACGTCGTCAAGGCCGTCGTGCTCCAGCTTATAAACGGCCGGGGCGGGAACATGCTCCACCCCAAGGACGGCGCGACGCGGGCCGAGGCCCTCACGGTCGTCTACCGGCTGACGGGACTGATCGAAACGCTCAAGGACGACGTGACGGTGAGCGCGGCGGCGAGCGAAGCCGGCGGCGGACTGACAATGTCCCTGACGGTCCGCAACAACACGGCCAAAGCGGTGACGATCCACTTTACGAGCGGCCAGCATTACGACTTCAAGCTATTCGACGGCGACGGCGAATCGCTTTATACCTGGAGCGCGGACAAGCTGTTCATCCAGGAGCTCAACGACACGGTCATCGAGCCGGGCCAGACGCTCACGTACACGGCCGAGCTCGATGGCGACGCCTACGGCGCGATCCGGGACGACGCGGCGCTGCTCAAGGCGTTTGTCACCGGCACGAGCGACGACTTTGAAATCGACGGGAACGGTTATGAGGCGGTTATAGAGTCACAGTAAGAATTATTCGGCAAAATCCGGGCCATTTTCATGATTTCTTGAGAATGGCCCGGATTTTATCAAAAACGATTGATACTGCCGAAGGGCGCATTCTCATATCATGTGAGAATGCGCCCCCGGTTTATCATCCCATTCCCGGAATTTTCCGCCGTTTGTCAATAAAAGCCCCTCGGCGCGAGGATCTGGCGGACGACGTCCACGAAGTTCTCCTCCGCGCCCCAGGAAAATTTGAAAAAGACGCCCTGTCCGCCGCCCGCGCCGACAGCGTCCACGAGGACCTCGGCGCCGCGTCCGATGACGCAGACGGAGAGGCTCGCCCGGTTGGACGAGCGCATGTAGTACTTCTCGAAAACAAGCAGGTCGTATGTGATCTCGCCCAGATTGCGGCTGACCCGATCGACGAGCTGGCAGCTCATCGCGCTGTTTTGCACCTCCGCAATGAGGATGTTCGCGATCTCCCAGGCGTTTCCGGTCCCGGTCATGGATAAACTGGCCATATGATTATTCCTTTCCAAACAGTATTTCTTCAGCTCCGCCTGAATCGGGTTTCAATCGCGCGGTTGCCCCTTTCGGGGTCGATGCCCATATCCGTCAGGATGGAAAGCTCGTCGAGCGTACCTTTGCCCTGCGGGACGTTCCACGCGCCGCAGTCGCTGCCGCAGGCGATCCGAACGCCGCGCGCGTATGCCTCGACGAGAACGCTTTTCTGATTTTCGGAGATATTGCGCAGGACCGCGTCGGAATACCGGCCGCTGCCGATGAGATTGTAAACCGTTGAGCACGTCGGGACCCAGACGGCGTCCGTCTGGAGAAAATACTCTATGACGGAGCGGTCCGGCCAGAAGCCGTGCTCGACGCTTGAAACGCCGGCCTCGAGGGCTCTTTTGATGCTGTCCGCGCCGTTGACGTGGACCATGACGGCAAAGCCTTCCCCTCCGGCGATTTTTACGGCCTCTCCCAGTTCGGCGGAGCTCAGGACGGGACCCGTGATCTTGCCGCCGTCGTCAAAGTCGAGCAAACCCGTCATCGTGAGCTTGATGAAATCCGCGCCGAGCGCCCCGGCTTCCTTCACCAGCGCGTAAAAGCTTGCCGGACCGTCAAAGCCGCGGCCGTACATCGAGCCGTAGTAGCCCTGTTTATGGGCGATGAAAACAGGCGTGCGGTAGTCGATGCCGTACTCCCCCGCTATTTGTTTGGCATAAGCGGAAACTCTGTACTTGTCGCCGCCGTCCCTGTAAAAGCCGACGCCGTGCCCGGCAACCGTGCGCAAAGCCTGACGGACATAGTCCCTGTCCACGCCGTTTTCATGCCGCTGCATGGACCGCTTGTAGCTGACGCCGTCGGCGATGATATGCCCGTGACACTCGCAGATCATAACGCCAGCAATCCCCGGTCAATCAGCCAGCCGACGCTGCGGCGGCTCTCGCGGACCTCGAGCGTCAGCGTCAGGTCCGGCGGCCCCTCCAGGATGAGCGCGAGCAGCGCCGCGACGTCCATTTCCCCGTCGTCGAGGGCGTTGTGCGAATCGGGCCAGCCAAAGTTGTTGTGCAGGTGCGCGTGCCCCAGGTACGGCAGGACGGCCCGCGTCCAGTCCTCGATCGTGAGGCCCTTCTTCGTGATATTGGCGTGCCCGATGTCCAGGCACAGCCGGAAGCGGGGATCGCCGACCTCGCGCGCGATGTCGATGAGCATGTCGGGCGAGTCCTCCAGCACGTTTTCCATGACGACGGTGAAATCGTCCGGCAGGGTCTCCAGGTATTCGCGCCAGAATTCGACGGCGCGCCCCGCGAAATACTCCGGGAAATAGATGAGCGGCACGTATCCCGAGTGGACGACCATTCGGTTTATCCCATAGCCGCGCGCCAGCTCATACGCCTGCGCGTACCGTTTTTTCGCCACCTCCAGAATGAGCGGGTCGATGGCCGACGGGCACAGCTCGTTGAACGGCGCGTGCAGCATGCGGCGGCCGGCGCGGGCCATCTTCCCGCGCGCCAGCGCGTCCGCCTGTTCGAAATCCAGGTCCATATTGGAGGCCGTGCAGAATTCCGCCAGCTCCAGCCCAAATCCGTACGCCGCGGCCGTCTCCGGCGCGTCGTCCGCGATGGTCGATAAGAAGAGCTGTTCCGGCCGTATTATTTTTTTCACATAAACCTCCAACGCATCGCAAAAAGTTTCATGAATGCCCCCCGTGCACGGGAGGTTATTGTCCGTTCTTTTCGGCTGCCGCGACGGCGGCGAAAAAATGGGACATCTGTTATCATAACGCATAATATCACGTTATTGCCTCAAAACAGGATAAAGGTAACACGATTGGTCTGTCTTGTCAATTATTATGAACCGGACCGGCGCGCTTGACAAAAAGCGCCCCAATGGGTAAAATGGGTGCAATCCAGATTCAACAGAATACGTATCCGAACGCGCACGGGAAGCCGGGTGAAAATCCCGCGCGGAGCCGCCGCTGTAAAGGTATAGCCCGTTTCAGGAGGATGCCGGAAGCATCCTCGGCCACTGTAGCGCGCCGCTGACGGCGCTCATGGGAAGGCGAAACGCGGCGCCAAAGCCTGAGCCAGAATACCTGCCGTTCGGATCAAACACAAGCTGACGGGCTTTTGGCGTTGTGACAGTTTTGTCTTTATTCTCCGTCACGCGGAGGATTTTTTATTTGCGGCAACTTCATCGCCGGCATCCGCGGCGTCTTCAGCCGACTTGCCTTAACAAATAAACCGGCAAAGGAAGCATCATGGACATATTGAAGCTCGACAAAAAGATACCGCCGTTCGACAGCGGGGCGGCCGCCGAGGCCAAGGCCCGCTGGGACGCCATCGCCAAACCGCTCGGGAGTCTCGGCCTGCTGGAAAAAACGGTCGTCCAGATCGCCGGGATTACCGGGAGCGCGAACGTTTATTTAAACCGGCGCGCCGTGGTCGTCCTGTGCGCGGACAACGGCGTCGTCGGCGAGGGCATCTCCCAGTCCGGCAGCGAGGTCACGAGGATCGTCGCGGAAAACCTCACGCGGCGGCAGACGTCCGTGTGCCGCATGGCCGGCGCGGCAAACGCCGACGTCATCCCGGTCGACATGGGCATGGCGTCTCGCTCGGACAACATCCTGCTTTTAGACCGGCACATCGCCGACGGCACGCGCAATATCGCGGAAGGCCCCGCCATGACGCGCGAGCAGGCCGTCCGGGCCGTCGAGATCGGCATAGAGCTCGCCGACAGCTGCCGCGAGCAGGGGTATGAGATCATCGCGACCGGCGAAATGGGCATCGGCAACACGACGACGTCCGCCGCCGTCGCGTCGGTCCTTCTCGGGCGGCCGCCGCGCGAGGTGACGGGGCGCGGCGCGGGACTCTCGGACGAGGCGCTCGAGCGCAAGGTCCGTGTGATCGAAAAGGCCATCGCCGTCAACAGGCCGGACCCGGCGGATGCGCTGGACGTTTTGGCCAAGCTCGGCGGCTTCGACATCGCCGGTCTGGCGGGGATTTTTATCGGCGGCGCGCTGTACCGCATACCGGTCGTCATCGACGGACTCATCAGCTCCGTGAGCGCGCTCGCCGCGTCGCGGCTGTGCCCGGCGTGCCGGCACGCGATGCTTGCCAGCCACGTTTCCAGAGAGCCGGCCGCCGGAATGCTGCTCGACGCGCTGTCCTTAAGACCGCTCGTCACGGCCGAAATGCACCTCGGCGAGGGCACGGGCGCGGTGACCCTGCTGCCGCTTCTCGATATGGCGCTGGCCGTTTACCACGGCTCGTCCTCGTTTCATGACATCGGCATCGAAGCGTACACCCCCTTCTAGTCCAGGGAGACCAGTCCCCCCTGGATACGTGCGAATGGATTCGCACGATACCCCCCTCGCCTTTGTGTTCGAAGGCGGCCGCGCCGCGGTCGGCGCGGGCAGTGGTGTCCGTCGGCGAAGTCAATCCGCCGACGAACGAATTAGACTTTGTTTCCGCCGTGCGCGGCGGAAACTCTGCGAGGCAAAAAAGGAAGACTTATTTAACACACGAAAGGCGGCGGACGGATGCGGGCGCTAGTGATCGGCGGGGCCGCCAGCGGGAAAAGCGAATATGCCGAGGCGCTGGCCATCAGCCTGCCGGGGCCTCACTACTACGTGGCGACGATGATGCCGTGCGACGAGGAGGACTGGCAGCGGATCGAAAAGCACCGCGCCATGCGCGCCGAAAAAGGATTTACAACCGTCGAGCGCTACACCGGCCTCGCGCGCCTGGCGCTGCCCGCGCGCGGGACCGTGCTGCTCGAATGCCTCGGGAACCTCGCCGCCAACGAGCTGTTTTCGCCGGAGGGCGCGGGCCGACGGGCGCTGGACGCCATCGTCCGGGGCATCGAAAAGCTCGAAACCCAATGCAATAACCTCGTCGTCGTGTCCAACGACATCTTCGCCGGCGGGTGCGAGTACGCCGGGGATACCGGCCGCTATCTCGAGCTTGCCGCCGGCGTCAACCGGACGCTGGCGGAACGGTTCGACCGCGTCGCCGAAATTGTCTGCGGCATTGCGCTGACCGTCAAAGGAGCGTAGAGCATCATGCGCCTGCTCCGATCGTTTTTTACCGCGTTTTCCATGTTTTCCCGGCTGCCCGTCCCGACGCTCAAGTGGCATGAGGACAATATGCGCTATTTGCTCGTCATGTTCCCGCTCGTCGGGATAGCCGTCGGCCTCGCTGCCTGGGGCTGGCTCTGGCTGTGCGAGTGGCTCGGGTTCGGCGTCCTGCTGCGCGCGGCGGGTCTCACGCTCGTGCCGGTGGCCGTGACGGGCGGCATCCACCTCGACGGCTTCTGCGACACGGTCGACGCGCTTTCAAGCCGCGCGCCCGCCGAGCGCAAGCGCGAGATTCTGAAGGACCCGCACGCCGGCGCGTTTGCCGTCATCGGCGCTGCGGCCTACCTGCTCTTATATTTCGGCCTTGCCACGGAGCTGCCGGACAAGCCGCACATGCCGCTGCTTCTGCTTCTGACGTACGTGACGTGCCGCGTCCTGTCGGCCCTGGCCGTACTGCTTTTTCCCAAAAATGAGGGAAAGGGCCTCCTGGCCTCCTTCAGGGAATCGGCGGACAGGACGGTCTCCGTCGCCGTGCTGTGCGTCTTCCTCGCCGCCGCGGCCGCGGGACTCGCCGCTGCCGGCGGCGCGGCCGGCCTCGTCATGCTCGGCGGCGCGCTGCTGTGCCTTGCTTACCTGTACGTCATGTCGCGCCGGTCCTTCGGCGGGATGAGCGGGGACCTGGCCGGATATTTCCTGCAGATCGCCGAGCTCACGATGCTCGCGGCGATCATCCTTGTAGATAAGGCGGTTTCACTGTGATTTTAGTCATCGGCGGCCTCGCTTCGGGAAAGCGGGCTTATGTCTCGAAAACGTACGGCTACGGGGAAGGCGATATGGCGGACGCCGCGCTCGACGAACGCCCCGTTTTATTTAATCTTCAGGATCTTGTCGCCGCAAAGCAGGACGAGGCCGACGCCCTCCTGCCCGCGCTGCTTGAAAAACAGGTCGTCATCTGCAACGAGATCGGCTGCGGCGTCGTGCCCATCGACCGCGCCGAGCGGGCGGCCCGCGAAATGACGGGCCGCGTCTGTGTCGCGCTGGCCGAAAAAGCCGAAAAAGTCGTCCGCATCTGCTGCGGCATCCCGGCCATAATAAAGGAGTGAGCCATGCGGATTTTATTGATGCGCCACGGCATGACGGCCGCGAATAAACTGCGGCTTTACAACGGACGCACGGACGATCCGCTGTGCGAGGAGGGCGCTGCGCACGCGCTCCAAACGGGGATCGACCCGACGGTCACGCATGTGTACGCAAGCCCCATGAAGCGCGCCGTCGAGACGGCGCGGCTCAAGTTTCCGAACGCCCGGATAACCGTCGCAGACGAGCTGCGAGAGATGGATTTCGGCGATTTCGAAGGCCGCGGTTACGACCAACTGAAGGACGACCCCGACTACCAGCGCTGGTATGCAAGCGGCGGGTCGCTCCCCTGCCCGAACGGCGAATGCGTGTCCGGCTTCGGCGAGCGGGTCTGCCGGGCGTTTCACGCCATCGTCGGAGCGCACATCGGCAACAAGGAACAAAGCCTCGTCATCGTGGCGCACGGCGGCACGCTGATGGCCATTCTGGGCCGGTACGGGCGGCCGGAACGGCAGTATTACGACTGGTATGTCGAAAATTGCTGCGGCTATCGCGCGCGGCTGGAGGTGTCGAGCTGGGCGCAGAGCCCTGTCCTGACCAGCTGCGAGCTGTTTGAAACGCTGACGGATAAGGACGTGTAAAAAATGGCGAAGGGTCTGACACACCTCTATTACGGCTACGGCAAAGGCAAAACGACGGCGGCGCTCGGCCTTGCGATGCGCGCCGCGGGCAGCGGAATCAAGGTCGTGATCGTCCAGTTTCTCAAACAGACAAATACGAGCGAGCTCAACAGCTTTTCGCGCATCCCGGAAATCACCCTCCTGCGGGGCACGGCCGCGAAGGCTTTCGTCCGCGACATGACGCCCGGACAGCTCGAGGAAACAAAAAAGCTTCAGGACGACAACCTCCGCGCCGCGCTCGGATACGTCGAATCGGGCAGCTGCGGACTGCTCATTCTCGACGAGGCGCTCGACGCCTATCAGCTCGGGCTGCTGGACCCGGAGCTGTTCTGGGACGCGGTCCTCAAAAAACCGGAGGCGCTCGAGCTCGTCGTCACCGGCCACAAGCCGGACGAGCGGCTCGTCGAAGCCGCCGATTACGTCACGGAAATGGTCAAGGTCAAGCATCCTTACGACAACGGCGTTTTTGCCAGAAAAGGCATCGAATTCTGACGCAGTATGGTGGATTTGCGAAATTGACATCGAGACGCCGGCTGTGATAAAATAATTGAAGTAAATAAAGGAAACGAATGCAATGATGATGAAAAACATCGTTGGGTAAACCCGGAAAGGGTCGCGTCGCGCGGCCTTCTCTGCGGGTTTTTCTATTTTCGGAAAAAACCCGCGCAATCGTTTCAACTGGCAAAGGAGAATGGTCATGGAACTGAAAGATTTTTTTAGCCGAACGCCCCGCTTCGCCATCGCCTTTTCCGGCGGCGTCGACTCGTCCTACCTGATGTACGCGGCCAAAAATTACGGCTGCGACGTCAAGGCCTATTTCATCCACACTGCCTTTCAGCCGCAATTTGAGCTGGACGACGCGAAAAAAATGGCCTATTTTCTGTCGGTCCCGATGACGGTCGGCAGCGCCGATATCCTGGACGACCCTGTTGTCACAGCCAACCCGGCCGACCGCTGCTACTACTGTAAAACGGCCGTGTTCAGCCGCGTTTTGGAACTGGCCCGCGAGGACGGGTACGACGTCGTGTGCGACGGCACCAACGCCTCCGACGACGCAACGGAGCGCGCGGGCATGCGCGCGCTCGACGAGCTCGGCATCCTTTCGCCCCTGCGCCTGTGCGGCCTGTCCAAAAAGGAGGTCCGCCGTCTGTCCTGCGAGGCCGGCCTCTTTACGCACGACAAGCCGTCGTACGCGTGCCTTGCCACCCGCATACCGACCGGACGTCCCATCACGCAGGAGCTTCTGACAAAAATCCAGGCGTCGGAGCACGACCTGCACGCGCTCGGCTTTACGGATTTCCGCATCCGGCTGATCGGGGATTACGCCGGTATCCAGGTGCCGGAAAGCCAGATTAAAAACGTTGTGGATAAACGGAAAAAGATCCTCGAGATTCTCAGTCCCTATTTTAAAAAGGTGCTTTTGGACCTGAAGCCCCGCAGAACGGAGGAATGACATTGCAGCGCGATATAATCCTGAGGCTCCTCACGGATGTCAAAGACGGCGCCGTATCGCCGGAGGACGCGCTTTTGCAGCTGAGGATGGCCCCCTTCGAAGATATCGGTTACGCCAATATCGACCATCAGCGCGGTCTCCGGCACGGGATACCCGAGGTCATTTACGGCGCGGGCAAAACGCACGAACAGATCGCCGGCATTACCGAGGCCATGCTCGCCCGCGGCAACGAGCGCGTGCTCATCACGCGCCTGGACCCGGACAAGGCCGAAGCGCTCGGCCGCCTGGTGCGCGTCACGTACGATCCCGTCTCGCGCATCGCTTATTACGGGAGCATGCCGGAGCCGGATACGAAAAGCTTCGCCGCCGTCGTCACGGCCGGGACAAGCGACATCCCGGTGGCCGAGGAGGCGGCCGTCACGGCCGAGTTTTTGGCAAACCGCGTCGAGCGGCTGTACGATGTCGGCGTGGCCGGGCTGCACCGGCTTTTAAGCCGGCTGGACACGCTCATGCAGGCCAAGGTCATCGTCGTGGCGGCCGGGATGGAGGGCGCGCTGGCGACCGTCGTCGGCGGGCTCGTGGCCTGTCCCGTCATCGCCGTGCCGACAGGCGTCGGGTACGGCGCGAATTTCGGCGGCCTGTCCGCCCTTTTGACCATGCTCAACTCCTGCGCCGGGAACGTGAGCGTCGTGAACATCGACAACGGGTTCGGCGCGGGGTATCTGGCCAGTCTCATCAATCACATCGGGGAGGTGACGCCGTGAAGCTCTATCTCGAGTGCAATATGGGCGCGGCGGGCGACATGCTCATGGGCGCGCTCCTGGAGCTCCTGCCCGACCGGGAGCTGTTTTTGCAGCGGATGCGCGGGCTCGGACTGCCGGGCGTCGAGATCGGCTGCGAACGCGTGACGAAGTGCGGCATAGCCGGAACGAAGGTCCACGTGCTGGTGGGCGGCGTCGAGGAGGGGCCCGCCGGCAGCGGCGGTCACGGCCATATCCTGCGCGAAGACGAACAGGCGCACAGGCACACGCACGGCTACGCCTCTGAAAGCGGCGGCGAACAGGAGCACGAACACATACAAGAGCATGAACACATGCATGCGCACGAACACATACATGAGCATGAACACACGCATGGGCACGACGGTACGGGCGACAGCGGCCACACCCACACGCATTACGGATATTCCGACATCCGCGCGCTGATCGGCGGACTTGAGCTGGCGGAAAACGTCAAGACGGACGCGCTGGAGGTCTACCGGCTCATCGGCGAGGCGGAATCGGCCGCTCACAGCGTGCCGCTCGAAGAGATCCGCTTTCACGAGGTCGGTTCGCTCGACGCCGTGACCGACATCGTCGGCTGCTGCCTGCTTTTCCACATGCTCGGGGCCGACCGCGTCGACGCGTCGCCCGTGCACGTGGGGTCGGGCTTTGTCCGTACGGCTCACGGCATCCTGCCGGTCCCCGCGCCGGCGACGGCGCACATCCTCAGGGGCGTGCCCATCTACGGCGGCCTGATCAAGGGCGAGCTGTGCACCCCGACGGGCGCGGCGCTTCTGCGCCACTTCGTCACGCGGTTCGGGGACATGGAACCGATGGCCGTCTCGCGGATCGGCTACGGCATGGGGACCCGGGACTTTGAGGCGGCCAACTGCGTGCGCGCGTATCTGAGCGAGCACACGCATTCCGTCGAAACGGTCGTCGAGCTCGAGTGCAACCTGGACGACATGACGCCGGAGGCGGTCGGTTACGCGACGCGGCTGCTGATGGAAAGCGGCGCGCTGGACGTGTATACGACGCCCGTCACCATGAAAAAAAACCGCCCCGCCGTCCTTCTGACCTGCCTGTGCGCGCCGGACGATAAGGACGACCTGTCGCGCCTGATCCTGCAGCACACGACGACGCTCGGCCTGCGGTACCAGACGAAGCGGCGCGACGTCCTGGGCCATACCGTCTACCGGGTCGCGACAAAATACGGAGATATCCGCGTCAAATCCGCTGCCGGCTACGGCATTACGAAGGAAAAGCCGGAATATGAGGACGTCGCGAAGGCCGCCGATGCGCACGGCGTCCCGTTCGAGAAGGTTTGGACCGCCGCCGTCAGGCAAATGAAGTCGAACAAGCAAGAAACCATGCCATGAGTTGAAACTCCAAAAAAAACCGCCGGAAACGGCGGTTTTTTTTGCCCTTTTTTTCGTATCACAGCTCCAGCTGCATGAAGCCGACGGTGAACGGGAGGTGCGGATAAACCTTCGTACCCGTATGTACATAGCCGTTTTCGGCGTACCAGTCCTTCAGGCGCGTGTTTTCCTCGATGATCGCGATGCCGATCCGGCCGCCGCCGAGCGCGCGCACCGTCTCCGTCGTAAACTCGAGCAGTTGCCGGCCATAGCCGAGGTGCCTGGACTCCGGCACGACGGCGAGCTTCTCCAGATAATATGTCCCCGCGTCCGCTTTCTCAAGCTGCATAAAACCGACAACGTCGTCCCCGTCCGTCAGGACAAACATATGGTTGCCCTTGAGCCGGTCGCTCCTGAGCCGGTCGGTCCGGATAAACGCGCCGTTCGACGGGCAGTTTTCAACCGTCAGCCCGAATTCGTCCGCGACCGTCCCAAAGGACCGTCGTATGACGTCCGCGCAGGCCTCCAGCTCATGCTCTCTCATTTCCCGGATTTCCGTCATATGCGCGCCTCCCGTCTGTTCACTCCCGTATGCGCATCATATTAGCATTCGAGAAAATAAATGTCAAATTGCAGACCGTTAAAAATGTCTTGACATATTCCCTATTGTTACTTATTATTACTTTATGAGGAACATTAAGGAGCATTATATGAATAACACGTACTATACGGTCGAGCAGGTGGCCGACCTGCTGAGCCTTCATCCCAAAACGGTGCAGCGGTATATCCGAGAAGGAAAGCTGCGCGCGGCAAAGCTCGGCAAGAGCTGGCGCGTCGCCGGGCACGACCTGAGCGTTTTCGCTGAGAACGCGACGGCGGAGGGCTGGCCCGACGGCGCGGGCGGCGGCACGGCGGACGTGACCGTCTCGGCCGTCGCGGATATCCGCGTTCCCGGCAGAGAGGCAGCGATCCGCGTGATGAACGCCCTGACGGCCTCCGCGAACGCCAAGCCGCCCGAATACGGCCGCTCCTCCCTGCACACGCAGTATATAGAGGCGGAGGCCAAGGTCCGGGTCACGCTCTGGGGCGGCGCGCGCTTTACGGCCGTGCTGCTGGACGCGATCGCCGCTCTGACGGAAAATGACGATATGGAGTGATTCAAATGACACAATCGGTATTCAAATCGGCTGAGAGCCGGGACATGTTTCGGGCGCAGTACGCCGGCATCCTCGCGAGCTTTCCCTTTGAGCAAAAATACGTCGATACGTCGTACGGGCGGACGTTCGTCCTTTGCGCGGGCAAGGAGGACGCCCCGCCGGTCGTCGTGCTGCACGGCTCGTGCAGCAACAGCGCTTTCATGACGCCCGAGCTGTTTGCACTCTCGCAAAACTACCGGGCTTACGCCGCCGACATCGTCGGCGAGGCCGGCAACAGCGACGGGCATCGCCCGCCGCTCGATACCGACGCATACGCCGTCTGGCTGCGCGACGTGCTCGACGCGCTGGGACACAAGCGCGCGGCCGTCGTCGGCAACTCGCTCGGCGGCTGGGTTGCCCTCAAATTCGCCGCCGCGTATCCCGGGCGCGTGACGAGGCTCGCGCTCATCGCGCCGGGCGGCCTTGCCGGCCAGTATCCCGAGCTGCTGGAAAAGGCCAGAAGCGCCGGCGCGCAAAACGAGACGCTGTCTGTCGAGTCCTCCGTCACGGGCGGCGAGGCGCTGCCGAAGGAGGTCGCGGACTTCATCAATCTCATCCTGCGGGTCTACGACCCGATCACGCAGGAGCTGCCGATCTTCACGGACGAGGCGCTCACAAGGCTTAAGATGCCCATCCTGCTCGTCGCGGGCCGGCGCGACAACCTGCTCGACGCCGCCGGCGCGGCGGAGCGCGTCGAACGCCTGCTCCCTCACGCCGAGGTCCGCCTGCTTGAAGACGAGGGGCACATGATTCTCAGGGGGCCCGAGTTCCTCCTGCCGTTTCTCGATAAGGACGCATCGACATGACGGTCCTCACCCGAAACGGGCGAAACGTCGCGCTCGCGGACCGCGGCGTGAAGCTCGCCTGCGTGCAAGACCTTCTGGACCTGTTCGCGGCGGCCGGCTACAAATACGACTGCGGCAGCCTGATCGTCCACAAAGAGAGCCTCATTGAGGACTTCTTCGATTTGAAAACCGGCATGGCTGGAGAGCTTTTGCAAAAGTGCTCCAATTACCGCGTCCCGTTTGCCGTCGTCGGCGATTTCTCGGCATATCCAAGCAAGAGTCTTCACGCTTTTATCCGCGAATGCAACAGGGGCTCGCTTGTATTTTTCACGGACAGCGTCGAGGATGCCCTTAAGGCCCTGACGGGCGGGAGCTGAGGGGCGCGGGCCGTCCGTCCGCCTGCTCCCCCGCTGGCG
>CAYMLM010000009.1:0-23760 GCA_964391385.1 uncultured Papillibacter sp. | reverse complement strand
CCGCACATTTCCGTGCCGACGCACTTGACGGGCAGGTACGACAGCTCGTAGTCGTAACGCTGGGACTCCGGGCTGTGGCACCAGAGGCAGCGCAGCGGACAGCCCTTTGTGAAGACCGTCGTCCGGATGCCGGGCCCGTCGTGAACGGCGTAGCCCTGTATGTCGTAGATCCTGCCGACAACGTTCTTGCTCATACGAACTGTTCGGCCCGGTTGATAAAGTCCTCCTGCACGTCGGGCGTCATATGGACAAAGTAGGTGGAAAAGCCTGCGATACGGACGATCAGGTCCTTGTAGGCGATGGGATCCTTCTGCGCCTTTCTGAGCTCCTCCGTGGCCACGACATTGAACTGGAGCTGGAGGCCGCCCAGGTCGAAATAGGCCTGGATGAGCTCGCGCAGCTTGTCGGTGCCCTCGTCGCCCTCCACGGAGCGGGGATCGAAGCGGATGTTCAGCTGGTTGCCGTTGGAAAACTTATGGTGGGACAGCTTGGCCGCGCTCTTGACGTACGACACGGGGCCGTTCATCACGGCGCCCTGGCGCGGAGAGATGGCGTCCGCCATCGGCTCGCCGGCCCGGCGCCCGTCGGGCGTGGCGCACGTGTTATTCCCGATCATCACGTTGGCCGTGAGCGTGAGCGAGCCGGCGGCCATGGCGCAGTCGCGCGGGCCGGTGTAGGACATCAGGTTGTCGGCATAGACGTCCGAGCACCAGCGGGCCAGCTCGTCGACCTCGTCGATGTCGTTGCCGTAGTGCGGCACGTCGTTGAGGATCATCTGGCGCAGGCTTTCGTACCCCTCCCAGTTGGCGCACAGCGCGTCGTAGAGCTCGCGCAGCGGGACCTTCTTCGTGTCGAAGCAGAGCTTTTTAATGGTCATGAGGCTGTCGGCCGTGTTGGCGAAGGTGTTGGTCATGACGCCGATGGCGTTGTATTTGGCGCCGCCCCAGGTGACGTCCTTTCCGCTTTCCATGCAGCCGTCCATCATGACCGAGGCGCTGATGCAGGGGAAAAACTCCGAGTAAACGACCTCGAAGAAATGGAAAATCTTCTGCTCGAAGGCGACGTAAAACTTGACCTGCCGTTCGTATTCGGCCTTGAGCTCCTCGAAGGACTCATACTCGTAGAGCTTCTTGCAGGGCAGCCAGCCCTCTCCGCCCGTCATGGGATTTTTATTGCCGTGGATGCACAGGTTCAAAACGGAGATGAGCGTGACGCCGCCGTAGGAGCCGGTCGTGCCGCAGCAGGGCCATTCCTTTCCGGGGACGGTCGGCTCCACGCAGCCGATGATTCCGTATTCGCGGGCGTCCTCCAGGGGAATGCCGCGCTCCACAAGCGAGCGGATGATGACCGCGTCGTTGTCGAACTGCGGGATGCCGCCGGCGAGCTTGCTCGTCTCGATGGCGAGCTTCCAGATGATGTCCGGCGTGTGCTCGTTGACGCGGATGCAGACGCTCGGGTCCGGCACGACGAGCCGGCGGAAGGACAGGAGCATCAGCTCCGAGGCGGTACTATACCCGCTGGAGCCGTCGGGCTTCAGGCCGCCGATGGTGATGTGGATGCCGCCGGAGATCGTGTGGTCGGTGCCCAGCGTATTGAAAAGGCTCCGTCCCTCCCGATTGAGTTTGATGAGCTCCTCGTTCGGAGGCGACGCGTACAGCATGATCAGGTCGCCGATCCGCAGGATGAACGCGTCGAAAAGCTCCTGGGCCTCGGCCCTCGTCAGCGTGCCGGTCGCGAGGTCGTGGTCGAGCAGCTCGCCGACGTACCGGTCCACGTTGGCGATGGACTGTCCGTGCTGCTGGCCGTCGGCCGTGATGATCGTCTGGTAGAAGAGGATGACCTGAAGGCCTTCCCACAGGTTCCGGGCGGGGTTTTCCATGATCCAGTCGCACGAGTCGGCAAAGCGCAGCAGCTCGGCCCTGCGCTTGGGATCGGCCGCGGCGGCCGCCTTTTCGCGGCAGGCCGCGGCGTAACGTTTGGACAACAGGATCGCGCCGTCGCACAGCTTTACGACCGCGCGGTAAAACGCGTGGCTTTTGGCGTTCTGCCAGGTGACGTTTTCTTCGATTTCGGCGATTTTCTCCAGCGCCTGGCGGCGGACGGCCCCGAAGCCGACCTTGACGGCCTTTTCGAAGTTGGCCACGAAGTGACCCTCCGGCATGGTGAACGTCCTATACGGGTGAATATCCGAAACACCGTTGCCGGTGTGCTCGTAGACATCCGCCGGCATAAAGCCGCGGACGTGGCTTCGGATGTCCCTGTCCTTCCAGTACTCCGCCGCGTCGAGAAGCATGGCCCGCTCCTCGTCGTCCACCCATACGCAGCCGGGCGTCTGCCACGCGGCCCTGAAATTTTCGTCCGTGTCGCCGAGGCACATCTTGATCCAGCGGCTCGAGCCCGCCTCAATATTAAAGTTGACGGTGCGCATGCGGGGGCCGGAGCTGCTCAGGAGAATGTCCTCGTCCTCTATATAAACCTCCCTGTTTTTGCACCACTCGTACAAAAAGCCGGCCCGTTTGAGGATGGGATATTCTGCCTCGTGCGCCTTGCAGTACTCGGTCAGGATACGGGTGCGCTCGGTATTCAGGCGCAGGTGACCCTCGTTGTACCACTCGCGTTTGTCCTTCAGCCGCCGTATGCGGTCTGAAAGCGTCAGATCGTATTCCATGCTGGCCTCCTTCCAATTGGCTTCTTCAATTGTCCGAAATTTTTTACAGATCATTTCCGTCAGCGTTTATAAGAATCTTCTCCCGCCGCCGCCAAAACGGCGCGGCTTCTCCGGCGCGTCAGCTTTTTGCCGCTTTGGCGCGGGTCAGCGTAATCAGGGTGATGACGATCCCGTAAGCGAGCGCGAGGAGTCCCACGAACAAAAACCGCGTCACGGTCGATTCCCCGAAAAGAGCCTCCGTCAGGTTTGTAAATATGACGGGCGACAGAAAGCCGCCGAGGCTGGGCGCGACGCTTGAGACGGCGACTGTCGCCGTCGCCGACGTGCTGGCGTCGACCAGCGTGGAGACGCTGTAAATACACCGGGGGAGCATCAGGCTCAGTGACAGGCCCGTGATGAACACCGCGATCAGGATGATGACGAGCGACGCGGTGAACAGGGTCAGAAGCATATATCCGACAAAGACGAACGCGCAGGCGATGACCATGACCATGTCCCCGAATTTTTCCGACAGCCTTCCGAAGAAGAATCCGGACACGACGCCGCCGCCCATCTGGATGGCCACCGCGAGGCCCGACGTGGCGGAATCGCCCAGATGGGCGATGTGCGTGGAGATGTTGTTGCTGCACACGGCATAGATCGCCATAAATATGCAGGCCAGCGCGGAATAGTAGTAGATTCTCGGGTTGAGCTTTTTTTTGGCCGCGCCGCCCGCCGGGCTTGACGCGGCGGGCGATTTGTAGTTCGGGACGGTGAAAAACGCCAGGATGGCGATCGGCAGGCCGATCAGAAAGATCAGATAGCCGCCGTACCACATCGCCGTCGCCAGGATGCCGCCCGTCAGGCTGACCAGGATGCCGCCCACGTTGATGCAGGAGGTCTGATAGCCGGTGATGATCTGCCTTTCACGGTCCTCAAAATTGTCGAACAGCAGACCGAAATTGTTCGTCATGAAAAAGCCGGTCGACGTTCCGAGGACGACGCTGTACAAAAACAGCTGCCAGTAGGCCGTGTGGAACACGAGCGCCAGCAGGCCCGTCAGCGTCAGGCAGCACAGGCCGAAGACGACGACGCCCTTTTTCGTGGCCTTCCCCCGGTTGATCAGAATCGCCGCAAGGATCGAGGTCAGCGGGGAGACGAGGCTCGTGAGCGCGATGGCGGACTGCACCTGCGACAGCGAGCGGTCCGGGAAGGCCTGCGTCTGGATCACGTTGATGGCCGGCGTGAGCGCGAGCGAGGGCATCTGCACGAGCGCAATGATCAGAATCGTCACCATGAGGGTTCTTTTTTTCTTATCCAGTTTCAGCTTGTTCAATTTTTCTCCTTGACACTATAAAGTGTGAATGATGAGTGGTTAAATATGAGCCGCGATATCGAAGCCGGAATTGACGGCGTGCCCGATCGCGCCCGCCTCGGTCAGGTCGCCGACGAGATACACGTCGCCTTCCGCGATGGTGTGGCGCAGCGCCTCGACGACGTCTTTCCTGGGACGCACGCCCGCCGCGAGCAGCACCGTATCGCACTTGAGTTCGGCCGCGCTGCCGCCGGCCGGCGCGTAGACGACGCTGCCGGCCCGGATTTCCTTGACGAGGCATTCGTAAAGGACGGTGGCTCCGGCCTCCTCGCTCAGCGCCCGGAGGGGCGCGCCAAGGCCGCCCAGCCGCCTGAGGCAGGACCCTTGGCCGTCGAGCTCAAGGACCGTGACGGCGTGCCCGTCGCGGCCAAGCTGGATGGCCGATTCCATCCCGACATGGCCGGCGCCGATGATCACGACGTTTTTGCCCACCTCGACCGACTTTCGGTCGGCCTCGTAACAGAAATGGACGTGGGGCAGGTCGATGCCCGGGATATTGGGCACAAATTCCCGCGTGCCGACGGCCAGAATCAAAACGTCCGGCCGCTCCGCCGCCACGGTCTCGGGCGTCGCTTCGGCGCCGAGCACGATCCGCGCCCCGCAGGCTGTGACTCTCGGGACGAGATAGTCGATAAATTTGCCGATTTCCTTTTTAAACGGGAGCTCCGCCGCTTTATAAAGATTGCCGCCGAGTCTGTCGGCCTGCTCGTACAGCACGACGTCGTGGCCGCGCTGCGTCGCCGTCCAGGCCGCCTGCATGCCGGCCGGGCCGCCGCCGACGACCATCACCTTTTTTGGCGTATCGGTCTTCGGCACCTTGCCGCCGGGGAACTCGAGCTCGCGCCCGCAGAACGGATTGACGGCGCAGGTCATCGGCATGTGCCGTATGAACCGCCCGTGGTACTCGCAGCGGATGCATTGATTGACGTCGCCGGGCTTGTTGCGGGCGTATTTGTTGACGATGTCGGGGTCGGCCAGGAACGGGCGGAACATGCCGACGAAATCGGCCATTCCATTTTCCAGCACAAACTCCGCGTTGTCAAGGTTAATGACGTTCGTTGTGAACGTGAGCTTTGAGTTTTTCAGCGCCGCCCGGAAATTCTTCGTGTACTCGAGCAGATGCATCGGCGGGTAGTACATGCTCAGGGACATCTTGTCCGCGATGTAGGACGGCGCGTTGTGGAACGCGCAGGATATGGTGAAGATGTCGACATACGGCTCCATCATCTTCGCGATCTCCACGGCCTCCACAACCGTCAGCCCGCCGGGCATGACGTCCTCGCCGCTCATGCGGGCGTCGATGACCATGTCCGGCCCGACCTCGCGCCGTATGCCCTCGAGCACCTCAAGCCCGAAGCGCGCGCGGTTTTCGAGGCTGCCGCCGTAACGGTCGGTCCTGTAATTGGAGATCGGGCTGAAGAACTGGCCGATGAGATTGTTATGCGCGCAGTGAACCATCAGTATCTTGAAGCCCGCGCGTTTCAGGCGGCGCGCCGCCCCCACATAGCCGTCGATGAGCTCCCGGAGCTTGGCGTCGTCTATTTCGTGGCACGGCTGCGGCGGCCGGCCCTGGGCCTCGGCCCTTTCCAGCTCGCTGAACGTCGGGATGGGAGACGGGGCGTAATGCACGCTGCCGGGATACCACCCGTTTCTCCCCGCGTAATTGATCTGAGCGGACAGGTGCGCGTTGTAGCGCTCGCATTTTTCGCGCAGCACGTTGAGACCGAAGATGACCTTGTCGTGCGACAGGTCAAGCTGATGGATCTCGTCGCTCGTCTCCTTCATATGGATCGAGCAGTTGCCGAGTGTGACAACGGCGGCGCCGCCGCTGGCGATGCGTTCGAAATAAGCCGTCTGTTCCTGCGTCAGGATTCCCTCGCGGGAGCCCCATCCGGCGATGCTGGGCGTGCAGATGATGCGGTTTTTAAACTCCGTGCCGTTTATCGTGATGGGTGTGAAGCAATGCTTGTATTCGGAACCCATGTATTAAACCTCCTGATTTATATCTGCCGGAAAGCCGTCCGGCTTCGTCCGGCTCAGATATGCGTGATCAGGTCAAAGGCCTCGTTGACCGCATGGCCGATCTGACGCGGGCTTTTCACGTCGCCGATCATAAAAATATCACATTCGCTGACCGCGCTGTTGTGAAGCAGCGCGTCGTACACCTCGCGTCTCGGCCGCAGTCCCGCCGCGACGAGCACCGTGTCGCAGGACAGCTCAAACGTCCGGCAGGTCGCGCGGTCACGGCAGACGACGGAGTGGTCACGGATTTCCTCGACGATGACGCCGTATAGGATTTCAGCCCCGCCCGTTTCAGACAGAAGCAGCGGCAGGCGCGCGCGCGCGGTGATATCCCGGATATCCTTCTGGGCCTTGAATTCCAGCACCGTGACCTTATGCCCTTCGCGCGCTAGGTGGAGCGCGCTTTCCAGGCCGACGACGCCCGCGCCGATGACGGCCACGCTCAGCCCAACGGGCACGGCGCCCTCGTCGGCCAGATAGGAAAAGTGCACGTGAGATTTGTCGATTCCCGGGATGTCCGGCATCACATGCTCGGCGCCGGCCGCGACGATGACGGCGTCCGGCTTCTCTTTTTCGATCAGCTCGGGCGTGACGGCTGTGTTCAGGATGAAGGCGGCGCCGCAGTTTGTCGCTTTCGGCATAAAGTAGTCGTAGAAGTTCCGGGCGTCCTGCTTGAAGGGGAGCACGCCGACATGATTGAAGTTGCCGCCGAGCTTGTTCGCCTTCTCGTAGACCGTGACGTCGTGGCCCATCTCCGCGCCCGTCCACGCCGCCTGGAGTCCGGCGAGCCCGCCGCCGACGATCAGGATCTTTTTCGGGCGCTGCGTTTTGGGGACGCGGCCCTCGGGGAATTCCTTTTCCCGGCCGCAGAACGGGTTGACGGCGCAGCCGATGCTGTACCACATGGCCACGCGGCCGTGGTACATGCACCGCAGGCACGGGCGGATCTCCTCGAGCTGATTCCGCGCGCCCTTGCGCACGAGATCGGGGTCGGCCATGAAGGGGCGGCACATCGCCGTAAAGTCGGCCCAGCCGTTTTTCAGGATGTATTCGCAGTTGGCCAGATTCTGGAGCGTGCCGACGGCCGAAATCTTCGCCCGCTTGAGCGTGCTTTTGAACTGCTTGATGTATTCGAGGTTGTGCATCGGCGGCGAGTACGTGTCCGCCATCATCTTGGGGATGAGATGGGGCATACCCATCATGCCGTAGGAAACGATAAAGATGTCCACATAGTCCTCGAGCAGCCTGCAGATTTCAATGAGCTCCGTACAGGACACGCCCTCCGGGATCCCGTCCTCGGGGCTCACGCGCATCTCAATGACGACGTCGTCGCCGATGGCCTGCCGGACGGCCTGCATGACCTCCACGGCAAACCGCGCGCGGTTTTCGAGGCTGCCGCCGTAGCTGTCGCTGCGCTTGTTGGACATCGGGCTCATGAACTGCGTGATCAGGTTTCCGTGCGCGCCGTGGATCAGCATGTGCTGAAACCCGCCGCGTTTGCACCGCGAGGCGGCCTGCGCGTACTTGTCGATCGTTTCGTAGATCTTGTCGGTGCTCATCTCGATGATATCCGGCACCTTCAGGCCCTGCTCCCGGTAGCGCTGCGCCTCGTCGGGCAGCGGGATATTGGACGGGCCGTACCGCAGATTCGACGGATAGTACTTGCCGGCTCCGCGCCCGCAGTGGTTGATTTCAAGAGAGAGCACCGCGCCGTAGCGCTCGCACGCCTCGCGCAGGTGGGACAGCCCGAGAATCGTCTCGTCCTTCGACAGGTCGATCTGCATGACCTCGTCCTTGGCTTCGGTCATGTCGATGGAACAGTTGCCCATGTTGATAAGGCCCGCGCCACCGCGCGCGTACGCGTGGAAAAACGCTTCCACCTCGGGCGTGACCGTGCCGTCGCACGCGCCGTAGGCGGGCACGTGCGGGGAGACCTCGATGCGGTTTTTGTATGTAATCCCTTTGATGGTAATGGGCGTAAAGCAGTTTTTATATATGGAAGCCATTGTATCCTCCTTATTGGTGCTTGGTGCCGGCGCGAACGGCCTGGCATGACCAAATCCCCGTTTCAGCGTCAAATCTGAGCGCGCGACTCTGATCCGGGGATCGGTTCAATACGGTCCGGCTGAGCGTGCCTGCGCCCGTGCGCATACGCCGCAATACAGCCGGACCGATGTCAGGCAGCAAACTATATTCTGTTTTCGTTGCGCGCGATGACGTCGTTCTGGCAGTCCCTGTTGAGCTCGACGAAATAGGCCGAATACCCGGCGATGCGGACCACCAGGTCGCGGTAGGTTTTCGGGTCGGCCTGCGCCGCGCGGAGCGTATCGGTGTCGACGACGTTGTACTGGACTTCCATGCCGCCGTTGTCAAAATACGTCTTCGTCATGTCGCGCAGCTTCTCGAGCCCGTCGTCCCGGCTCAGAACGGTCGGGTGCATCCGGAGATTCAAAGCGATGCCGTCCATAAACCGGGAGTGATCGTAGCAGCACGTGGAGATGAACACGGCCGTCGGACCGTTCTTGTCGCGGCTTTGCGCCGGGGAGCCGGCGTCGGCGATCGGCTCGCCCGCCTTCCGGCCGTCGGGCGTGGCCCACGTGTGGTAGCCCTGGATGACATGATCGGAAGCCCCGTACAGTCCCGCCTTATAGACCTTGCACCGCTGGCTGGAGCACTCGTCGCACATCCTGAGGTAGTTGTTCATGACCCAGGTCATCTCTTCGTCGGCGTACGGATCGGCGTTGCCGAAATGCGGCGCCTCGCTGAGGACCTTCTGGCGCAGCGGCTCGTGTCCCTCCCAGTTGGCCATGACGGCGTCGTACAGCTCGCGCGTTGAGACGAGCTTTTTGTCGTAGCACATGTACTTGACGGTCGACAGGCAGTCGGCGATGGTGGCAAGGCCCGTGGCCGTGCCGCCGTAGGAGTTGTATTTGCACCCGCCCGCGGTGCAGTCCGTGCCGGACTCCATGCAGCCGTCCATCGACATGGACAGCGCGGCGTGCGGCATGTTGTAGGGCGTGAGGTACTCGCCGTAATTGTTGATGGTCACGTACCATTTGAGCATGTAGTCGGCCATCTTCTTATAGGCCTCGCGGACCTCCTCGACGGACTTCATGTCGTAGAGATAGCCGGTCTTCAGCTTGGCCTGCTTTCCGTTCATGGGGTTTTTGCCGTTGTTGATGGCCATGGCGAAGACGACGCCGTGGTGGATGCTCGCGTGCGCGTGCACGCCGTTGCCGGCCGGATAGTCGTTGCCGGACCCGACGATCTCCTGGCAGCCGATGATGCCGTAATCGCGCGCGTCCTCGAGCGTGAAGCCGAGCTCCTTCTGGAGCGCCGGGATGATGACCTCGTCGTTCTGGAAGAGCGGCAGGCCGCCGACGAGCTTGCTCGTCGTCAGCGCCAGCTCCCAGAGCTTGTCGGGCGTGCCCTTGTGCACGCGCATTGAGACGGTCGGGTCGTGCTGCTTGAGGCGTCCGACGGTCTCGAGGACCATGTAGGTGACGGGGTTCGTCGCGTCCCCGCCGGTCTCCGGAAGGACGCCGCCGACGGTCGTGTGATACCAGGTGTTCCCGATGCCGGTGACAGAGGCGACGGCCCCCGTGCCGACCTCGTAGAACATATTGGACTTAAGGAAGAAGCAGTCGACGATCTCCTGCGCCTCGTCGAGCGTCAGCCGGCCCGCCTCGAGGTCCTTTTTGAGGAACGGCCAGGTGTACTGGTCGAAGCGCCCGTACGCGGGACCGGGATACCTGTCGTCGATGCCGAGAAACAGCTGGTACATGAGGGTGGCCTGGCAGGCCTCCCAGAAATTGCGGGCCGGATTTTCGCTGATCCACGCAAGCCCGTCGGACATGCTGAGCAGCTCGGCCTTCCGCTTCGGATCGGCCGTTTCGGCCGCCTTGCCGGCACACGCCTTGCTGTAGCGCCTGATGAGCGTCGTGACGCCGTCGCAGGCGATCGTGACGGATTTGTAGAACATATACTTGCGCATGTCGTCGCCCATGATGCAGCCTTCGCGCGCGTCGACATAGTCCTGCGCCTGCTTGCGGATGGCGCCGTAGCCGACGTTGATGATCTTCTTCCAGCCGGGGATCAGGTGCCCGCACGGCGCCCACATGATCCCCGAGCCGTTAACGGCGTAATCGGAGGCCTCCAGCTCGAAAAATTCCTTCGCGCCGTCCGGCTGCCACGCGTCGGAGACGTTGCCGGGCGTGTTGTCCTTGAGAATGGGGGTGACTTCCCGGATCTTGTCGATGTCGTCCTGAGACAGGATCAGCCGGAGGTCCTCGCTTTCGGGATTGTGCCAGAAGCCGTCCTCCTCGAACGTCCACTCCTCCTCGATGTTCTTCCGGAATACCCAGCCGACGGCCTCGGAGCCAAATTTGTAGCGGGTGCGGTTGCCGACGAAGAGCTCGTCGTCCTCGACGCGGATCGTCATGTTTTCGCAGAGATAGCGGGTGATCATCGGCCGCTTGATGATGGGCACGACGTATTTGAATTTCTGATAGCCTTCGGCCTTCAGCGCGGGCCGCTCGGAATCGCCGCGGATGACGCGGTCGCGAACCGCCTGGCGCAGCCTCAGGACTCTGTCCGTTGCCGGTTTGAATGTGTACATTATTAAATACCGCCTTTCATGAACACGAATGCTCTGTTCTCGTGATGAAGTCGTCCTGAAGCAGCTTCGGCATCTCCACGAAGAAGGCCGAGAAGCCCGCGATGCGGACGATCAGGTTTTCATATTGCTCCGGATGCTTTTGCGCGTCGTGGAGCGTTTGCGTGCTTACGACGTTGAACTGCACCTGCATCCCGCCCTGCTCGAAATAAGTGGCGATCAGGTAGTGCAGCTTTCTTGTGCCCTCCTCGCCCGAAACGGTGGCGGGGGAGAAGCGGATGTTGAGCTGGTCCCCGTTGCCGAGCTTGTAGTGCGGCAGCTTCGCGGCGCTCGTCAAATAGGCCGTCGGGCCGTTTTTATCGAAACCCTGCCGGGGCGAAATCGCCTCGGCCAGCGGCGTGAAGCCGGAGCGGCCGTCGGGCGTGGCGAGCGTGACATTGCCGAAATCGATGTGGGTCGTCATCGTAAACGTGCCGCCGCGCCATTTGCCGCGCGGACCGCGCGCGCTATTCATATAATCCGCGTACGCGCTCAGAGCCCAGGCGGCCAGCTCGTCGACCTCCGCGATGTCGTTGCCGTAATGCGGCATCTCGTTGTCGATTTTCCGCTGAAGCGCCTCGTGGCCCTTCCAGTTGTTCACGAGCGCGTCGTACAGCTCGCGCGCGGGGACCGTCTTGTCTTCGAACACCAGCTTCTTGATGGTGACGAGACTGTCGGCCACGTTGCCGATGCCGAGCGCCGTAAAGCCCGTCGAATTGTATTTCGCGCCGCCGCGCAGGACGTCGAGCCCCTTGTCCATGCAGCCCTCCATCGTCGCCGACGCGCTCACGCACGGGAACCACCGGCCGTACGCGAGCTCATAGAAGTTGACGTAGCTGATGTGCCAGTCGAGGAAAAAGGCCATCTGCTTTAAAAACGCGTCCTTGAATTCGTCGAACGACTCGTAATCGTAGAGGTATCCCGTCCGCAGGCCGGCCGTGCAGCCGGTGGCGGGATTTGTGCCGTTGTGTATGGCCATGTTTAAAATGCCCATCAGGTTGCAGAAGCTCTCGCAGCCGTTGCTGCCGCTGGCCGGCCATTCGTTGCCGGTGCCGGCTGGCTCGACGCAGCCGATGATGCAGTAGTCGTTGGCGTCCTCCTGCGACATGCCCCGTTCCACAAGGCAGGGAACGATGATCTCGTCGTTTTCGATGATCGGCATGCCGCCGGCGACCTTCGAGGCTTCGAGCGAGTGCTCCCAGACCTCGTACGGCGTGTCATTGTGGATGCGGACGGATATGGACGGGTCGCTCAGGTACAGCCGCGCGTAGACCTGAAGAAACAGCAGCGTCAGCGTGTTGGTCGCGTCCCGTCCGTCGGGCGTGAGGCCGCCGACCGTGAAGTGCTGTCCGCCGCAGACGTAGTTGTACTTCGATTTTGTCGCGAGCGTCCCGGACGGGTGCGTCACGACGCGCATGACCGAGAAGTAATCGCCGAGCTTCAGGATGAACGCGTCCGTCAGCTCCTGAGCCCGTTCAACCGTGATCGAGCCCTCCGCCAGCTCCTTTTCGAGGAAGCGCCCGCAGTACTGGTCCATGCGGCCGAGCGTGATCCCGTGGGACTGGCCGTCCGCGTGCAGCAGCAGCTGATAAATCAATATGGCCTCGAGCGACTCCCAGAACGTGCGGGCGGGATTTTCCGCGATCCACGCCAGAGAACCGGCCATCCTCTCCAGCTCTCGCCGCCGCTCGCCGTCGTATTTCCCGGCTTCCTCGGCCACGAGCGCCGCGTAGCGCTTGGTCAGGACGATCGCGCCTTCGGCGACCTTTTTGATGGCGCGCCAGAACGTGTACTTTTTTGCGTTGTCGTCGAAGACCCGGCCGCGTATGTCGTCCATGTGGGACTGGGCCTCGTCGCGTATGTAACCCCAACCCTTGTCGATGACCTTCCTGTAATTCGTGCAGTAGTGTCCCTGGCAGATGTCGGAGACACCCGTTCTGCCCCGGTTGCCGAACGACGTGCAGTTGTCGCCGAGCAGGTCCCACAGCTCTTCCGGCAGGATGGCCAGCACGCGGGCCTGTATGGTCCGGTCCTCCCAGTACTGGACGGCCTCCTCAAAGATTTTTTTATTTTCCGGTGAGATGTAGGCAAAGACGCCCGGCGTCTGCCACTCCCGGATAAATTCATCCTTGGGCAGCGCCAGCGCCTCCTTCAGCCAGCCGATGCCCCACTCGACGTACGGGTGGGTAGAGCGCCATTCGGTGCCGAGGTTTCCGACAAACATTTCGTCCTCTTCGATGCGCACGACCTTGTTGGCGCACCATTCGTAAAGGGCGCCCGCGCGGAGCAGCAGCGGATGCTGCGCCTCGTGGGTCTTGCAGTAGTCCGTATAGATTTTCGTCCGTTCGGCGCAGAGGATAACGTGCCCGTTGTCGTGCTCGCGCCTTTTTTCCTTTATTCTGCTGATTCTTGGACTGACGGGTGATGCTGTGAACATATATGACCTCCCTTCGCCATGGAGGCTTACAGACGTTGGGCGCTTATAAGCCGGGATGGCAACCAATTGATTACGATTGATAAGGCCGGGGAAACGCCCGGCCGGATTCCGGCGCGAGCGGCGCGCCGGCTGACGCCGGTATCGCGTCGTTTATCTCGAGCCCTGCCGCGGCGGCGCCGCGGCAGGCGAATATTCTGTTTGGGGCCGGCGGTGCCGGAGGTCTGCCGCGGCGGGCGGCACAGGAAGATTGCCTTGGGGTTTGCCGGTCGTTTGAAGGCGTGGTGGCGACAGCTCTGCGGGATTTCGTCATCGTGCTCCGGATTTCGGCTCGGCGCTGCGGACGCTGTGAAAAAGCTCCCAATGCACCCCTGCCCGGCACAGTATACACCGTGCCGGACAGGTCGTCTGTTCAGCTATTGTCAGCCAGCGTATGAAGCGGGCGGTGTGGAGCGGGCACTGAACTCGTCAAGCGTGACCTGGATGTCGTTGTACGGGTACATGTCGCTCTGCGTATACAGGTCGGACCATTCGAGGTACCTCTTGTACATATCGAAGGTCAGCCACTGCGCTTCGCTGTTGACATGGGCGTACTTGGCGCCCGAGGAGTGATCGATCCATTCCGGCCAGAGGGTTTCAGGGGTCGCAAGGCCGCTCATCATGGCCCACAGGCCCGCAACGTTGTACTCGGTGACGATTGTCGCCGCCACGAACAGCGCCGATTTGATGCTGTTCTGCTCGCCGGTATCCCACATGGCGCAGATGGCCGTGCCGCCGCGCGTCGTGATGGCGGTGTTGTCGGCTTTGCCCAGCGACTCCATCGCGCGGGCCGCGCCGATGGCATAGTCGTCAAACGGCGTGAAGATGATCCAGTAGTCCTTGCCGTAGTTCGGGACGGTGGCAACCACCAGGTTGTAGGCCGTATCGGAACTCAGGTTGCCGGTGACGCCGTCGACCGATACGGTGTTTTCGACCGTCTCGGGGGCATTGTCATTGACATACGACAGGGCGGCCGTGCCGAGCGTGTGGATCTGGGGAGAGCCCGAGAAGTCGACCCACAGGATGCCGAAATCGCTCCAGGGCACATTCGGCCAGGCTTCTTCCTTATAGTTGTACATCCACTCGCCGAGCTGAATGCCCTGCGCGTAATCGTCGAAACCGACGAAGGGATGCGTGAGGGCAAGATTGCCGCTCTCATCGGCCACGAACGGGGCGCCCATGCCGGGTATCCACGCGATACCCGCCTCGGTGGCCACCTCGGTCACCCGGTCGTAGTAGGTCGTATCCGGGTCGAGAATGAGGCCGTCGACGCCGCTGGCCGCCATCGTTTCGATGCTCGTGATGAATAGGTCATTGTCGTTGCTGGCATCCCAGGAGGAATAGTCAATGTTCATCAGGTTGGCCCAAATTTTCATGGCGTCAATCGCGGAGGTGTGCAGGGTGGTCTGCATGACCATCATGTACACAACCTTATAGCGCGGGCAGGCGCTGTAGTCGAACTCTCTGTCATAATAACCGATCAGCTTCGGTGCGTTACCCGATTCCGAGGATTCCGGGGCGGCCGATTCCGGTGCGGCCGAATCCGGCGCGCCTGCGGATTCCGGCGCCGAGCTGGTTTCGGAACCGGAGCTGTTGCCCGAATCGGCACCATTGCCGTTAGTTTTGCAGGCAAACAGGGACACGATCATGAGCAGGGACAAAATAAGCGCTAAGTATTTGGCCAATCTTTTCATTTTACTCTCCTTCTTTCATTTACTTAATTCTCCGTCGGAGTTTAAGGTAGAATGGCTCATAGCAATTATACTGTTAGTATTTATACCATTAGAATTTTGCTTTGTCAACGGTTAACTAGAAGCCCGATTTTTTTCCACGATATTGCCAAAATCGAAGGTCTGTCACAGGACATTATGTATATAACGTTAACCTTATAGGCGTATAATTTGTGGATTATGACACATATGAGCCTTCAATTTTTTTAGAATTTAATTATTTTGCAAAATTTCAAATTTACCATTGACAAAATGGATATTCGTAATATTATTACTTATAGTATAATTTTGTTTTGAAAAGGAGCGGCAATTATGTTTGAACCGGGCGTATTTGAAAATGTGAACGAGGCGATCGACGCGGCCTATGAGGCGCAGAAAATTTTAATGCGGGACTATAAGACAGGGGACAGGGACCGTTTTATCGCAAAAATCAAAGAGAAGTTTCTGGCGATCATTGATGAGGAGACGATAAAGGAGTTCAATGAGACCGGGTACGGCCGGCTGGATCAGAAGCTGAAGAAAAACTTTGAGTCGATTGCGACCTGCCAGGATACGTCCTGCTTAAAAACGGAGGTCATGGCATCGAGCGAGGGACTTACGGTCGAGTATTCCGCGCCGTACGGCCTCGTCGGAGCGCTGACGCCCGTCACAAACGGCATCGCGACCGTGGCCTGCAACGCCATGACGATGATCGCCGCCGGCAATTCCATCATATTCAACTGCCACCCGGCGGCAAAGCTTGCCGGCGCGATGGCGGTCAGCCTCGTCAACGAGGCCGTCCTTGAGGCGGGAGGACCCGCCAACCTCGCGGTCATGACGAGAACCCCCACGACGGATTCGCTCAACGCCATGATGACCTCGCCGAAGGTCAAGCTTCTCATCGGCACCGGAAGCGAAGCCATGGTGAAGCTGCTGATGTCGTCGAACAAAAAGGTCATCGCCGCGGGCCCGGGCAATCCGCCGACCATAATCGACGAGACGGCCGACATCAAAAGAGCTGCGGCCGTACTGTACGAGCTGGTCCCGTTTGAGAACAACATGCTCTGCGTCACGGAAAAGGAAGCCTTTGTCGTTGAGAGCGTCTACGACGAGTTCATCAGCGAGATGAAGGCGCTCGGCGCGCGCATCCTGACGGACGAGGAGGCCGGGAAGGTCATCGCCGCCTCTCTCATTATAAATGAAGAGGGGAAATATGCCGCCAATAAGGCCATGGTCGGGAAGGACTGCAATGTCGTTTTGAAAAACGCCGGCGTGGAGCCGAGCGAGGGCGACCTGAAGCTGGCCATCATCCTGGCTGAAAACGACAGCCCGTTTGTCGCCTGCGAGCAGATGATGCCGATCTTTCCCGTCGTCAAATGCAAGGATTTCGAGCAGGCCATGGAGTGGGCGATCGCAGCCGAGGGCGGCTGCCGCCATTCGGCGGCGATCTGGTCCAACGACATCTACCGCGTCACCGAGTTCGGCCGGCGGATCGACGTCACCTGTTTTTCGCAGAACGGCGGGACTGTCGCAGCGGCGGGTGTCGGCGGCACGGGCGAAGGCTCCGCCACGATCGCGACGACGACCGGCGAGGGCTTCACGACGCCGAGGACCTTTACGCGTGTACGCCGCTTCGCGATGGGCAACGGCGGCAACTATATTATATAGACGAGCGTTTCGGGAGGGAGACAGCGGATGGAATTTCGGAAATTGGACGACCTTGAGACGCTTGCTCTGGCCAGAAACCCGGGGGCCCGGGCGGCTGTTGTCGCCGCGCACGAGGAACATATTCTGGAGGCGGTCGTCCGCGCGAAAAAAGCCGGCTTGATCACCCCTGTCCTGATCGGCGACCGCGAAAAAATCGCGGATATCCTGCGCGGTCTCGGCGAGAACGCCGATGCCTATGAGATCACGGACAGCGAGGGAGACGAGGCCTCCGTCGCAGCCGCCATGCAGCTTGTCAAAAACGGCGGGGCCCGGCTTCTCATAAAAGGCCTCATTGAAACGGCGGATCTCATGCGCCAGATGCTGAACAAGGAGACCGGCATCCTCCAAAACGGATGCACGGTCTCGGCGGTGGCGCTCGTCGAATCGCCCAAGTATCACAAGCTCTTCGCCATGACCGACCTGGGCGTCAATATGTTCCCGGACGTTGACCGGAAGGCGCAGATCATCAACAACGCCGTCTCGCTGATGCGCAGGGCCGGCATTGAAAACCCGAAGGTCGCCGTGCTCTCGTCGGTCGCAAACGTCAATCCCAAGCAGCCGGATACCGTGGAGGCCGCGCAGCTCAGGCAGATGAATCTCGACGGCGATATAACGGGCTGCGTCGTCGAGGGGCCGATTGCTTTGGATCTGGCGATCAGCAGGGAGGCGGCCGAGATCAAGGGGTATGACAGCCCCGTCGCGGGCGACGCGGACATCCTGATGTTCCCGAATATCCTGACGGGCAACATGATCATCAAGGCAATGGGTTACTTCGGCGAGATCAGGACGGCGGATGTCATTTTAGGCTGCGAGGTGCCGATCGTCTTCGGCTCGCGGGGCGGACCCATCGAAGGCAAATACAGGTCGATCGCGCTGTGCGCCCTGATCGCCGGGCGCGATGCATAGCGGCAGGTAAGGAGTAGACAGATGGGGAAGATACATAAGTTATTGGTCGTAAATTTCGGCTCGACGACAACGAAAATCGGCGCGTTCAACAACGAGGAGGCCATATTCAAAAAGAGCTTCGAGCACGGCGAGGACGGCTACCCAAAGCGCTTTAAGGACCTGGACGAGCATCAGGCGTTTGCGGTGGACCTGATCCTGAAAACGCTTTCGGGCTACGGCCTCAAGCCGGAGGATTTCGACGCGTTTGTGGCGCGCGGCGGCGCTCAGGTCTATATCGATTCGGGCGCGTACCTGATCAACGATATCATGCTCGGGGATACGTATAAGATCGGCGGAGAGCGGCATCCCGGCAAGCTGGGGACGCGCATCTGCTACGCGTTTTCGAAGCAATACGGAAAAAACGCATACATTTACAACGGCCCCAGCGTCGACGAGTACCAGGATACGGCGCGCCTGACGGGTCTGCATGAGGTCCTCCGGACCAGCCACATCCACACGCTCAACCAGAAGGAGGCCGCGCGCCGTTACGCCGCGCAGGCGGGGAAAACCTATGAGGAGCTCAACCTGATCGTCTGCCACATCGGCGGCGGTATGTCGATTACGGCGCACAGAAAGGGACGCATGATCGACTCCACGGATTCCGTCGAGGGCGACGGGCCGATGGCCCCGACGCGCTCGGGGGCTATGCCGCTGATCCCGCTGCTGGAGCTGGCTTTCAGCGGAAAATATGAAAAAGAGGAGCTCATCAAGCGGCTGGTACAGTCAGGCGGGCTGGTCGACCTGCTCGGGACGGCCGACGTGCGCGAGGTGCAAAACAGGATCGAGGCCGGCGATCAGTTTGCCGCGATCGTCTACAATACGATGGCTTACCAGATTACAAAGTTCGTCGGCGCCATGGCGGCGGCGCTCGAGGGCAAGGTCGACGCCATCGTGCTCACGGGGGGCATGGCGCGCTCGGAGAAGCTGGCCGGTATTCTGGATGAGAAGCTTTCCTGGATCGCTCCGACGGCCGTATTCCCCGGGGAATTCGAAATGGAAGGACTCGCGGGCGGCATCACGCGCGTGTTAAACGGCGAGGAGGACTGGCACGAATACACGGGTGTCGACGTCTGGACCGGCTTTGATGCCGACTGACAAAGTGCAGGCAGGGCGAAAAACAGCCGGAGGCATGACCCCGTGAGCTCGTCGTTGGGCAAAAAAGAAGACCGAAGAGTTTTCTCTTCAGTCTCTCAAAAAGCTTCCGGCTGAACGCCCGTTTCATCCCGCTGAATCAGCTTTCAATCAGGTTTCTGTCCTAAGCCGGCCGGAATCCGGATCGTCAAAATGCGGCAATTGCCGCCAGGCGCTTTTCCTAAGGGATCATATTGATGAAGTTCAGCGCGGTTTCAGAGATGTCGTCCCTGCGCCACGCGACGACCCAGTAGATCGGATTGGTTTCATTCGGGAGTGTGAAGTACTTGATCTGCGGGTCATCGGCCAGGATGCCGCTGAATCCGCTGAGCGTCATCCCGTAGCCCTGGCGGACGGCCGCCAGAACGGACGGAAAGTTGCGCAGGAACCGGATCTCCTTCGGCGTAAACCCGGCTTTTTTGCACAGCTCCAGCGCGCCGTGCCGGGCGCTGTCGCCGTCGTACAGAGATAAGGAGTAAAAAACCTCATTGTTGAGCTGCTCGATGTCCAGGGTGTCGCAGGCCGCAAGAGGGTGGTGGATTGACATGACAACGCAGAACTGGTGCTTCATGACTTTTTTCATGGATACGTTCTTAATGTTGTCAAGCGAAAACGCCTCGGTAAAAATGAGGTCGGCGTCACCGGAAATGAAGGCTTTTTCCATGTCCTTCAGATCGTAAAGCTCTTCAATCAGCGATACGTCGGGGTACTTGTTCCTGTACTCGGTCACGATATGATCGAAATAGAGCCTGGCGCCGGACGACAAATGAGACGTGTGGCAGACAATGCGCAGGGACTTGTTCTGATTTGCGTCCAGATGGACGGCCTGGTCGAACAGCCTGCAGATTTTGTTGTAAATGGGCTTGAGTTCCAGGTAGACATACTCACCCGCCTGCGTCAGCTCTACGCCGTGCTTTCCCCGTTCAAACAGCTTGACGCCGATGCCCTCCTCGATTCTGCTGACCGTTTGGCTCAGTGACGGCTGGGATATCTCCATCTCTTTGGCGGCTTCCGAAAAATTGAGCTTTTCGGCAACCGACAGAAAGGTTTTAATTTGCAGCATTGTGATATTGAACATATTGTCGACACCTACTGTTTCATTATTATGCCATTATATCAATAAAATCGCAGTGCAACAAGAACAAATACAAATAAGTCGAAAAAAGCTGGAAAGGGCGGCGCACAAGCGGCGCGACGCCCGCAAAAAACTGTAATCAACCGAAAGGAGCACATTAAATGGGTACCATGTTCAAAGACAAAGTCGTCCTTGTCGCGGGCTCCGGCCAGGGCGTCGGGCGCGCCGTTGCGCTGGCTTTCGCCGCCGAGGGCGCCAAGGTTGTGACAAACAACCGCAAGCCGGGCAGCACAAAGTTTCTGTCGATGACGCAGGCCGATTACGAAGCCCTCTCCCCGGAGCGGAAAAAGGCGTTCGACGAGATCATGGCCGGGCTGAGCGGAGACGCCGAGACGACGGCGCAGACCATCATCGACCGCGGCGGCCAGGCGCTGCCGCTCTACTGCGACATCCGCGATTACAACGCCTGCGCCGAAATGGTCGACAAGATCATCAAGACCTGGGGCGACATTCACATCCTCGTCAACGTCGCCGGCGGGTTCGGCGGCGGCCCGATCGAACATATGACCGAGGAAAAGTATGACGCCATCAACAGCATCAAGCCGAAGGGCTATTTCAACCTGATGCGGCACGTCGTGCCGCATATGCTCAAAAACCAGTACGGCCGCATCATCAACACCACGTCCAAGGCGATGATGGGCGACTTCGTCAAGCACACCGCCTACTGCACCGCCAGCGCCGGCGTCGTCGGCCTGACGCAGGGCGCGGCCTGCGAGCTGTTCCATCAGGGCATCACCGTCAACGCGTTCGGCCCCTGGGCCAGGACGCGGGCGTCCTACGAGGGCATGTTCAACTCCGTCGGCGAGGATAGAATGATCCCGGGCCAGAGAGCTTTCCCGACGGCCGACGAAACGCCCGACCCCGAGGCCGTCTGCCCGTTTGTCCTGTATCTCGCGTCCGACTATGCAAAGGACGTCACGGGCACCGTCTTCACGCTGGCGGGCAACTCCATCGCGATGCATCAGTTCCCGTCGATCACAAAGTCCATCACGAAAGCGGGCAAGGCGTACTGGACGATGGACGAGCTCGTCGCCAACGCCGAGGGCGGCCTTTTCAAGGGCTACCAGAATATCCTGCATTATCAGTGAGTTGAGTAAATGTGCTTGCAAAATTAAAACAAATGAGGTAAAAAAGTGACTGAAAAGCAAAACTATATGATGCTGCTCGGCGGGCAGCAGCCCGAATGGGTTCCCCGGTTTACCTTCGGGCCGGATCCGCTTGGGAAAACGGCGGCAATCTGCAGCACGGCGCCGTCGTTTCTCATTCCCCACATCGTACAGCCCGGACCCGCCAAGGACATCTGGGGCGTCATGCATGTTCCGGTGCCCGAGGCCGCAGGGGCAAAAATCCCGGAGCCAAGCAACTTTATTCTCAAGGATATCCGGCAGTGGAGGGATGTCATCAAGGCGCCCGACATCTCGGATATCGACTGGGAGGCGATGGCCAAAAAAGACCTCGAGAACCTGAAAATCAACAGGGAGGAAACAGCGCTGTCGTTCGGCATGCACGTCGGGTATTTTCAGAACCTGATGGGCTTCATGGGATTTTCGGAGGGCCTTTGCGCGATGTACGAGGAGCCGGAAGAGGTCAAGGCCCTGATGGAGTATCTGTGTGACTTTTTCGTAAAGTTCGGCGAAAAATGCATCGACTATTACAAGCCGGACATTGTCAATATAACAGACGATACGGCGACCTGGAAGAACCCGTTTTTCTCCCCCGAGATGTACCAGGAGCTCTTCAAGCCGTACCACGCGAGACAGGCGAAGCTGGGAACCGACCGCGGGCTGCCCATCGAGATGCACGACTGCGGGCGCTGCGAGGACTTCATCGACGACTGGCGGGACTTCGGCGTCGTGTCCTGGAATCCCGCGCAGACGTCGAACGATCTGCTCGCGATCAAAAAGAAGTACGGCAACTCCCTTGTGATCAACGGCGCGTGGGATATTGTCGGCAACCTGGCCGACCCCGACGTGTCCGAGGAGACGGTCAAGGAATCCGTCTGTCGGACGATCGACACATACGCGCCGGGCGGCGGGTATGCGTTCTGCGGCGGCTTCCTCGGGGCCATTGACGACGAGAGGACCATCCGGAAAAACAAGTGGGTCGCCGAGGCGGTCGATTCATACGGGGCGACGTTCTACAAGAATCATTAGGATTGCGAAAAACGATCGGTAAGGAGATGTTTAATTGACGCCGAAAGAAAATGCTATGGCTGTTTTCAACCGTCAGCAGCCGGATTATTATGGCGATTTCATGCCGGCCCTTGAATTTGTATGGGATCCTGTCATCATGCGCGACGGCGTCCCTCAGGACGGCCTGGAGCACAAGGATTCCTGGGGCACGGTCTTCTGCTTCAGCCCGGGCGCTCCCGGCGCGCACCCGGTCGTAAACGAGGGGAACGCCGTCATCAAGGATATCACCAAATGGCAGGAGCAGCTGCGGGTTCCGCCGCTGACGGGCCTCGACTGGAGCGAGGCCGAGGCGCAGGCCAAAAAGGTCGACAGAAATGAAAAATTCTGCGCCCTGTTCTGCGCGGGCGGCCTTTTCGAACGCAGTCACCACCTGATGGGGATGGAGACGGCCTTCATGAACTATATGGAGTATCCCGAGGAAATGGCCGGGCTCCTGCGCGTGATTGCCGACTATAAGATCGAATCCCTCAAGCTTGCGGCGAAGCACTTCAGGCCCGACATCGTCTTTTACCACGACGACTGGGGCTCCAAGCAGAACGTTTTCCTGCCTCCGAGGATCTGGCGGGAGATCATCAAGCCGCTGCATACGGAAATCGTCAAAACCGCGCATGAGTGCGGCATGATGTTCATGCACCATGCCGACTGCATCTGCCAGCCGCTTGTGCTGGACATGGTCGAGATGGGCATTGACCTGTGGCAGGGCGTCATCGCGCAAAACGACATCCTCGAGATCCAGCGTGTTACGGAAGGCAAGCTCGCGATGATCGGCGGCATCGACGGCCCCGCCATCGACATTGCCGACATCACCGAGGAGCAGATCCGCGCCGAGGTCCGCCGCGCCTTCGATACGTATTGTCCGGGCGGCCGCTTCTATCCCTCCATCCCGAACGGCTGCTGCTTCCGGAAATGGAACAACGACATCTATATGGACGAACTGGAATCCTACGGCCGAAAGTGGGCGCGGGAGCACCCCGTTTTATAGTCTCTGTTCGTTCCCCTGAGCTGTAAAAACCACCATATCACAAGATATGGTGGTTTTTGGCTTGCCCCAGTTTCAAGTAGCCAGCTTTCCGGCGATTCCTATTGACAGAATCATATGAATGGCGTATCATATGAATGAATGTTCATATGAAAGGACGCTCAAGTGTATGGAAAACGGAGTCCACAACCATGAAACGGCCCTGAGAAGCGTCCGCGCCGAAATGCCGGCCGAGGAGCTGCTGTGCGATCTGGGCGATCTGTTCAAGGTTTTCGGAGACACGACGCGGATCAGGATCCTGTATTCGCTTTTTGAGTCGGAGCTGTGCGTGTGCGCCATCGCCGAGCTTTTGGGCATGACGCAGTCCGCCATCTCGCATCAGCTCAAGGTACTCAAGGACGCCAGACTCATCGCAAACAGGCGGGAAGGCAAAACGATCATGTATTTTCTGGCCGACGACCATGTGCGGTCGATCATCGGCCAGGGGTATGAACACCTGACGGAGGAAACTGTCAAATGAAGAAGGTACTTAAACTGGAAAACCTGGGCTGCGCCAGCTGCGCGGCAAAAATGGAGGACGCCGTGCGGAAAATAAGCGGCGTCAAGGACGCGAGCGTCAGCTTCATGACCCGGAAGCTGTTCCTTGAGGCGGAGGACGGCCTGTTCGAGGACGTTGTCAAAAAGGCGAACAAGGCCTGCCGAAGGATCGAACCCGACTGCCGGATGGTCGGGTAGGGCAGCTGCGGCATGATTAAAAACCAAAGGCAGAATCTCATCAGAATCGTGCTGTC
>CAYMLM010000008.1:11533-23987 GCA_964391385.1 uncultured Papillibacter sp. | reverse complement strand
CGTCCGGGCACGTCGCGTCGAGCACCTCCGCCCCGGTTTTCGCGAGCGCCTCGAGTTCCGGCTTCCCCGCGCCGTGCGACCGGATGATCACCGTGTCGCCGGGTGAAATCTGAGACACGCCGCCGGCCTCGCGCACGCCCATGCGCGCGAGCTTGCCGGTGACGCTGCTGTTGTGGATGATCGGGCCGAGCGTCACGCACCGTTCCTTTTCACGGGCGGCCTCCTCGCACAGCCGGACGGCCCGGCGGACGCCGAAGCAAAAGCCGGCTGATTTTGCCACGATCAGCTTCATGCGCCGGGCTCCCCGGCGCTATTTGCCGCCGCCGGGCTCCCGTCCAGCGCGTTGATCCGGTCCATGAGCTCCTCGGCCAGCTTTACATAATCCTCGTGCGCCAGCTTGCGGTGCTCCGTATTGACGACGTAAGGCGTGTCGAACACGACGCGGATCTTCCGGAACGGTTTTTTCCGCCTCGGCAGCCAGACCGGCACGAGCGGGGCCCCCGTCTGGTCGGCCAGGCGGATGGCGCCGCTTTTCGCGGCCCTGTCGCCCGCCGCCTTCGTCCGCGTGCCCTCGGGGAAGATCCCGATTTTATCGCCCGAGCGCAGGATTTTAAGCGCTGTCTTGATCGCCCGGATGTCCTTGTTGCCGCGGTCGACCGGAAAAGCGCCGATCGCCCGGATGACCGACGCGACCACCGGGATCTTGAACAGCTCGATCTTTGCCATATAGCGTATATGATGCTCCGACCCGGCAGCCAGCGAGACCATGATCGGGTCAAAGTTGCTCGAATGGTTGGCGCAGAGGATCGCCTGCCCGTCGGGGATGTTCTCGAGGCCGACGGCCTCGAACCTGTAAAAAGGCGCGAGGATGGCGCGAAGAAAACGGTACAGCCTCCTGTAGGCTTGATGCTCCCGGTTCATAGGCCCAGCTTCTCCGAGGCCAGGGTGGAGACGGCCTCCAGGCACTCCTCGAGCGTCAGCACGGTCGTATCCAGCACGACGGCGTCGTCGGCCGCCTTTAGGGGCGCGGCGCTTCGCTCGCTGTCGTTTTTGTCCCGGTAACGGATATCGCGGAGCACATCCTCGTACGTCGTCTCGACGCGCGTTTCACTCAGCTCGCAAAACCGCCGCTCGGCGCGCACCTCCGGCGTGGCCGTGAGAAAAATCTTGAGACCGGCGTCCGGCAGCACGACGGTGCCGATGTCACGCCCGTCCATGACGACGTCGTACTTTTCGGCCATTTCCTTCTGCATCGACAGAAGAAACGCCCGCACCGGCTTCATGGCCGACACGTCGGAGGCGTAGATGGACGCCTCCGGCGAGCGGATGTCGCCTGTGACGTCCCCGCCGTTTAAAAACATGCGCTGGATGCCTTTTTCATCGTAGCGCATCTCGATATCGATCCGCGGCAGGAGCGCCGTCACCTTTTCCTCGTCCTTTGAGCCCACGCCGTTTCGAAGGGCATGAAGCCCGACGGTCCGGTACAAAGCGCCCGTGTCGACGTAGATCAGCCCGTACTTCTGCGCGGTCATCCTCGCGAGCGTGCTCTTGCCCGCGCCGCACGGCCCGTCGATGGCTATGCTCTTTTTCTCCATTGCCTTGTCCTTTCGGTTTTAGTATGGTCAAAATGACGCCGGTCATACGGCCTTTCGGCCTGCCAAAAAAGCCGTTATAAATGCCGCGCCGCGGCGATGGCCGTCGACCAGGCGATCTGCAGGTTGAAACCGCCCGTGTAGGCGTCGAGGTCCATCACCTCCCCGGCGAAGTGAAGGCCGGGGACAATTTTCGATTCCATCGTCTTGGGGTTGATTTCCGCAAGCGCGACGCCGCCGGCGGTGACAATCGCCTCGCCGAGCGGCCGCGGCCCGTCGACGGCGAGCCTGAAATCCTTGAACAGGGTGAGCAGCCGTTTCCGCTCGTCGCGTGTCACGGAGTGGACCTTCTTGTCCGGGGCGATGCCGGAGCGCGCCACGAGCGCGGGGATCATCGTCTGCGGCGCAAGGTCCGAAAGCGCGTTTTAAAAGTCTCTGTTTGCATATTTTTCAAAGTCGCGCAGGAGGCGCGCGTCAAGCTTTGCCTCGTCGAGCGCCGGCTTCAGGTCAATCGAAAGCGTATATTTTCTTGTGTCGAAATCGCGCATGTGCGCGCTGGCGGACAGGACGAGAGGACCCGAGACGCCGAAATGCGTGAAGAGCATCTCGCCGAAATCCGAGAAGACCGGCTTTTTTCCGCCGTCCCGGACGGTGAGGCGCACGTTTTTGAGCGAGAGTCCCTGCATCCCGGCGCACAGCTCCGGCTCGGCCTCGAGCGGCACGAGCGACGGCTTCGGCGGGATGACCGTGTGCCCGAGCGCCGACGCGAGCGCGTAGCCGTCTCCCGTCGAGCCGGTCAGCGGATACGACGCCCCGCCGGTGGCCAGGACGGCGGCCCGGCACGGCAGCACGTCCCCGCCGGCCGCGACGCCCGAGACGCGGCCTTCCAGGACCTCTATGGCCTTTGCCGAGCCCTTTTGGATCGTCACGCCGTTTTGCCGCGCGTTTCGGATAAGCGCCTCGGCAATATCCGGAGCCCTGTCCGACGCGGGGAAAACCCGCCCGCCGCGTTCCGTCTTGAGCGGAACGCCGAGGCCTTCAAAAAGGCGCATGGCGTCCGCCGGCCCGAAAGCGCTCAGCGCGCCGTAAAGAAAACGTCCGCCGGCCGGGATGTTTTCCAGCACCTCTTTTATGCCGCACTCGTTCGTCACGTTGCAGCGGCCCTTGCCGGTGATGCGCAGCTTGAGGGCGAGCCGGTCGTTTTTTTCGAGCAGCAGTATCCTCAGGCCGCGGCGGGCCGCTTCGCCCGCGGCGAGTAGCCCCGCCGCGCCGCCGCCGATGACGACGGCGTCAAAATTCCTTGTTTTTTTCGTAGACCCCATATTCTTCCCAGATCGTTTCAAGCTTTTCGAAATTTGAAAACAGGTCGCCCTTGGCCTTTGCCGAGGTCGCCACGATGAGCGCGTTGACGAGGCTCAGGGGCGCGACCAGCGTATCGAGAAACGAGATCATGTCGCTGCGGGCGTAGAGCGCGATATCCGCCAGCTTCGCGATCGGCGAGGCGGGCGTGTCGGTGATCCCGATGACGGTCGCGCCCGTCTCGCGCGCGTAGCGCATCGCCTTGATCGTGCGCTGCGAGTACCTTGGGAACGACATCGCGATAAAGACGTCGCCCTTCGTGATGCGCAGGATCTGCTCGAAGACCTCGCTGGCGGACGAGCCGTTGACCGTGCGGACGTTGGCGAACAGGAGTCCGTAGTAAAAGCCCATGAAGCCGGCCAGCGCCGACGACGAGCGCAGTCCGCACACGTAAAGGCTGCCCGCGTTCACGATGGCGTCGACGGCGGCCTCGAAATCCTCCCGGTTCGTTTCCTCCAGCGTCATCCGGATCTGATCGATATCGGACGACAGGACGAGAGAAAGGATGTCCTGGCTCTCCATGAGGTCCTTTGCAATCAAAATGCGCTGGACCGAGGTCAGCCGGTTTCGCACCATGTCCTGCAGCGCCCGGCGCATCTCGGGGTAACCCTCGTAGCCGAGCTCCGCGGCGAAGCGCACGACGGTCGACTCGCTCACGTCGACGACCTGTCCGAGCTTGTTGGCCGTCATAAACGCCGCTTTGTCGTAGTTTTCAGTGATGTATTTGGCAATGCTGCGCTGCCCTTTTGAAAAGCCTTGCGATGCTTCCTCGATGAGCGTGAAAATCTCTTTATCCATTGCTCTTCCTCCTGTATACAGGGTTCATGCGTCTATCATACCGGCGGCGGGCCGATAAATCAAGCCAAAAAATGCAACAGGCGGCATTGCGTCCTGCATTTTGCCTCCGCACGGCCGATGCTCAGAGACCGCCGCTCTCCTCGTCCATCCCCGTTTTCAGGCGGCGCACCTCGTCCGCGGTCAGATGCCGCCAGTCGCCGGTCTTCAGCCGCCCGAGGGCGAGGCCGCCCTCCGCGACGCGCCGGAGCGCGACGACGGCGAGGCCGGCCTGGGCGCACATCTTCCGGATCTGCCTGTTTCGTCCCTCATGGATCGTCACGGCGAGGCTCCCGCCGTCCGGCGTCTGATTGAGCAGCCGCACGTCCGCCGGGCGGATCTCGTACCCGTCGATGCGCATCGGGCCTGTCAGGATCGGCAGCGCGCCCGTCACGTCCCCCCTGACGCGCACGTGGTACGTCTTTTGTTTTTCGTTTGACGGATGGGTCAGAAAATTCGTCAGCTCCCCGTCGTTCGTCAGAATCAGAAGGCCCTCGGAATCGAGGTCGAGCCGCCCGACCGGCCAGACGCGCCCGCCGCAGTCCGCCGTGAGCTCCGCCACGTTCCGTCTCCCCTTTTCGTCCCTGAGCGTCGTGACGTACCCCTTCGGCTTGTTGAGCATGATATACAGCTTATGTACGACGGCGCGCAGGGGCGTACCGTCGACCCGGATGTCGTCGACGTCCGGGTCGGCGCTCTGTCCCAAAACGGCCGGAAGGCCGTTCACGCTCACGCGGCCGGCCTCGAGCAGGCGCTCGGCCTCACGGCGCGAGGACACGCCGTGAGCCGACAGTATTTTTTGAAGTCGCTGAGGCATGGTCGATCACCTGTCTTTTTCACTCTCGCGCATCACCGGCGGGCGCGCCGGCCTCCCCGCCTCCGAGCAGGCGCAGGAGCTTTTCCCAGCGCGTCAGGGGGACGGTCCTGTCAAGCGCGACGGTCTCGCCGTAGACTAGCGCGGCGGTCAGCTCGGTTTTGCCGTTGACCGTCACGGTGACGGTCCCCGCCCGTTCGCCCTTTTGGACCGGCGCGTAGACGAACCTCGGCGCTTCGGCCGAGATCGCGACGTCGTCGCCTTTCGGGTACACGGCCGCGAAATCCTCCGCGGCGCGGATCGGGACCTGCCCAGCCTCGCCGGAAACGACGCTCAGCGTCCCGTACGTATCGTCGGTCTTTGATACGCGCACCAGGCGGTAGTTGGAAAACGCCCAGTCATACAGACTCGTGTGGTCGTCCCAGTCGTCCGGGGCGCTGAGCGTCACGCAGATCAGGCGCATGCCGTCGCGCTCGGCGCTGGAGACGAGGCTGCGTCCGGCGCTTATCGTGTAGCCCGTCTTGATCCCGACGGCGCCCGGGCAGCTCCACAGCAGCCTGTTGTGATTTTTCAGCGACCGGCCTGCGGCGGAAATGTATTTGGTGGAGACGATGGCGCGGAACGTCTCGTTTTTCATGGCTTCGCGGGCGATGCGCCACAGGTCGCGGGCCGTGGAATAATGGCCGTCGGCGTCCAGGCCGTGCGGGTTGACGAAGTGCGAGCCGGTGCAGCCGAGCGCGGCGGCCTTCCCGTTCATCAGCTCGGCAAACGCCTCGACGCTGCCGGCTACGTAGAGCGCCAGCGCCGCCGCCGCGTCGTTGCCGGACGCGAGCATCATACCGTACAGCAGGTCCCCCACCGTGAGCGTCTCGCCGGGCTTCAAATACATCGACGAGCCCTCGACGCACGGAAAATCGTCGCCGATGACGACCCTCTCGCGCGGATCGCACCGGTCGAGCACGACGAGCGCCGTCAGCATTTTCGTCGTGCTGGCAATCAGCATTCCGGCGTCCGCGCTTCTCTCATAGAGCACCCGCCCGCTCTCCGCTTCGGCGAGGATGCACGCCTTCGCGGACGGCTCGGGCGCGGCGGGGACGTCCTGAGCGGACGCGCCGCCGGACACGCGTATCAATATCGACAGCAGCGTCAGAAAGACGGCGGCTGCCGCGGTCCTCGGACGTTTGCGGTGAAAAGCCTTCTTGATCTTATCCATAAATAAGCACCACCTTGGTCTCGTTAAGGCAGTGCTTATTATTGTCCCGTGACCTCAAAATATCCGCCCGCAAAGGCGCGGACGCCGGCCTGTCGTGTCCGGTCCTTTAATCTTCCGTTTCTTCCTTTTTGAACATCTCGCCCATCTTGTCGATGACCTCGGGCACCAGCTCGATGATCCTGTCCACCGTCGTCGAGGCGGGAGGCTGGACGTTTAGGAGCCGGATGCTTGAGCCCTGCACGATCAGAAAGGCGACCGGGGTGATGTGCACGCCGGCGCCGCTTCCTCCGCCGAACGTGTTTTTCGGGTTGGGCTGCTGCTCCTTTGACGGGATATCCGAGCCGCCGCTGGCAAAGCCAAAGCTGACTTTTGAAATCGGTATGAGCGTGATGCCGTCGGCCGTCGTGATCGGCGAGCCGATAATCGTATTGGCGTCGACCATCTCGCGGATCTTCTGCATGGTTGTTTCCATCAAATCGCCGATCGGATGTTTCTCCATTGATATTACCGCCTTTCTGAAAAAAGAGTATCGGTTTCAGGCAAGCCTGGCTGCGCCTGCCGGTTTCGCCTGAGCTTTCCTTTTGCCGGCCATGCTGACCAGCAGATTGAATAGGACATATACGGCTTCCCATACGGCAAGGGACAGTTTGACCCTGACGTACAAATACGGCTTCTCGGCCTCGAAATCGACAGCGGCGCGCAGGTCCCGCTTCTTTATCCTGAAATTATTCTCCAAAATTGCCGTGATTATCCCGATCCCCGCCGAGACGCCGCCGAACGTCAGAGCCGCCTGGGCCGGGTCCGGACCCGCCGCGATGTAATGGACCGTCAGCTCCTGAATGAACCGTCTTCTTCGGATGCGCGAGAGCATTTTCCGGATGTCCGGAAGATGTTCCTTCAGTTCTCCGAACAGGCCGGCTTTTTGCCTGCCTGCCTGCGCTTTCTTTTTCTTCTTTTGTTTTTCAGCCGGGTAGACCGTCGCGCGTACGGGGCCGACGCCCACCTTCACTTTGAGCCCTTCCTCGCTGTATTCGATGTTGAAGCCGACGCGGATCAGGCTCACGACGAGCGCGAGGGCCAGGATGCACCCGAGCACGATCAAAAACGTCATGCCTTTCGCTCCTCCGCCGATTTCCGGAACCGCTGCGCGATCCGCAGGGCGGCCTCCTCCGCCGTCAGGCCCTCTTCCCCCGGAGGCTCGCTCCCGGCGTCCGGCAGCTCCGGCAGCTCGTCGATGGAGGCCAGATGAAACGCCCTTAAAAAGGCCGGCGTCGTGCGGTAAAGCAGCGGACGCCCCGGCACGGACAGCCTGCCGCAGGTCTCGACGAGGCCCCTGTCCACGAGCGCGCCGACGGTATAAGCGCTGTCGACGCCGCGGATCTGTTCGATGTAGGTCTTTGTGACGGGCTGGAAATACGCGATGATCGCGAGCACCTCCAGAGCCTGCTGCGACAGCGTCGGCGGTTTGCGCACCTCAAGTGTCAGGCGGATGCTCTCGGCGTATTCCGGCGACGAGCACAGCTGGACGGCTTTTTCGATAAAGACGAGCCTTATGCCGCGCCGCCCGAACTCGTACATGTCGCGCAGCTTGACGCAGGCCTGCGTGACGGTCTTCTCGTCCGTGTCGAGCGCCAGCGACAGCCGGCTGATGGAAACGGGCTCGCCAGACACAAACAGTATACCCTCGATAACGCCTTCCAAATCGGTCAGTTTCATTTTTACCCCTAACAATACAAGCGCTCAGGCATACGCCTTTTTGTTTATCTATTCGTCGGCTCCGACGTCTTCGTCGGTCCCCGCAGCCTCGACGTCGGGGCCGGAGGCGCACAGCGTCAGCTCTTCGTCGCAGCCGATGAGATAGAGCTCCCCCGTGCGGCAGAGCTCCAGGACGGCGATAAAAACGGCGACCATCTCGGTGCGGCTGCGCGCCTCGCCGAACAGCGTGCCCAATCGCATGGTCCCGCGCGTTTTGATACGGGTGAGGATTTCCGAGGCCTTTTCGGTCACGGAATAGGCGATGGGGCTCGGATACGTGAACGGCCTGGCGTCGGCGGCCACGACCGCCGTTTCCTTGTCCAGGAGCGACAGGAGCGCCGTCAGCAGGTCCCCCGCGCTGTGCTCTACAGGATGGGAATCGTCCGGCCCGAGGTATTCGGGCGGTTTCGTCATCCGCGCCGAACCGCGCCGGTACATGTCCAGGAGCGCATCCGTCACGGACTTGATCTGGACGTAGCAGTCGCGCCGGCGCAGCTCCTCCAGGGAGCTGATGAGTTCCGTGAGCTCGTCGACTTCCTCCGCGCCGGAGAGAAGCACCTTCGTCTTAATATAGACGAGGTAGGACGCCATGGCGACAAATTCACTGGCGATTTCCAGGTCCATAGTCGACAGCGAGTCGAGATACCGAAGGTACTGCTCCAGGATGAGCGAGATGCTCACGTCCGCGATCTCGATCTTGTTTTTGCGGAGCAGCTGCAGGATCAGTTCCAGCGGACCGACGAAATCCTCCATTTCGCCCTTCGACCTGACGACGCCCTCGAGCCTGAAAATCGGGTTTTCCATGGAACCTCCGTTATAAAAACAGCTTCACAAGGTCTAAACCGGCCTGCGCCACAACGAGCAGCTTGTCAAAGACAAAGCTGATGGCGGTGCTCAGGGGGCCCCAGAGCTTGCCGGAAAAGGCAAGGATCAAAATCAGTATGAAACCGAAGCGCTCGTAGCGCATGAGCTTGAAATACAGCTCGTCGGACGCGATGGCAAAAAAGACCTTCGAGCCGTCCATCGGCGGGATCGGCAGGATGTTGAAGACGGCCAGCGACGTGCTGAAGAGCGCGAGGCGGTGGATCATCTTGAGGACGGTTATCCCGACCGGGCCGGCGCTGAGCGGCAGGATCAGCAGACCGTAGATGAACAGCGCGACGACGGCGATGAGCAGGTTTGTGACAGGGCCGGCCAGCGCCGTGAGCGCCATGCCGCGTTTCGGGTGTTTGAAGTTTCTGTAGTCGATCGGGACGGGCTTGGCCCAGCCGAAGCCGATGAACATCATGGCCAGCAGGCCGAAGATATCCAGGTGCTTGAGCGGATTGAGCGTCAGCCGTCCCAGACCTTTGGCCGTATTGTCCCCCAGCCGGTACGCGACGTATGCGTGCGACATTTCGTGCAGAATGATGCAGATGAGGGCGGGTATGACGGAAATGAGCGCATCCGTCAGGACGGACCAGTCCAGATTGTTCAGAAAATTCGACAATATGATATCTCCCGGTCAGAAGCGGCGGCAGCCAGCCGACTGACACTTTGCTCTGGCTGCGTATTATTTTCCAGTATACCATTCCGAAACGTATTTTTCAATCTCGGATATGAGCCGCGTCCGGTTCGTGCCCGTCTCGGCGGAAAAGGCGATGACGGGCATGCTGTCGTCCAGCCCGAGCGATTGACGGATGGCGCCGAGGTTTCCGTCGACCTCGCTTTTTTTCAGCTTGTCCGCCTTGTTGGCAACGACGGCGAACGGCCGCCCCGACGACTTAAACCAGTCCGCCATGAGCCGGTCGTCGGCCGTCGGCGGATGACGCGCGTCGACGATCAGAACGCCGAGGGTGATGAGCTCCGGGCGCGCGAAAAAGCTCTCCATGAGCGTGCGCCACCTCGCCTTGACCGCGTGGGACACCTTCGCGTAGCCGTAGCCCGGCAGGTCCACGAAAAAGGCCTTTCCGTCGATATCGAAGTAGTTGACGTGCACGGTCTTTCCGGGCGACGCGCCGACGCGCGCGAAGTTTTTCCGGTTTAAGAGCCTGTTGATGACGGACGATTTCCCGACGTTCGACTTTCCGGAAAAAACGACCTGCGGCAGGCCGCCGGATATAAACCCGGACGGCTCTGCCGCTGACTTGACAAATCGTACGTTTTGATAATTCATGGTTGCCTACTGCCGGATGGACGCCGGTTTATCCGGCCGCTCCCCGTTTTCCGCAATCATCGGCAGCACGGCCTCGCCGCCCTTCTTCACGGGTTTCACCGAGGAGAAGTCGAGCGCGATCTTCAGGACGCCGTCGATGTGGTCGGCCGTGACAAAATTGAGCGCGCGGCGGACCGTCTGGTCGATCTCCTCGAGGTCCGGCTCGTTATCGGCCGGGATGATGACGGTCTTTACGCCGGACCTGAGCGCCGCCATCGTCTTCTCCTTGAGCCCGCCGATGGGCAGGATGCGGCCGCGCAGCGTGATCTCCCCGGTCATCGCGAGGTCCCGGCGCACCGGGGCGAGCGTCAGCGCGGAGATGACCGCCACGGCGATCGTGATGCCGGCGGACGGGCCGTCCTTCGGCACGGCGCCCTCCGGGAAGTGTATGTGAATGTCGCGGTTTTTATAAAACTCGGGATCGATCCCCAAAAGGGCCGCGCGGCTTCTGATATACGACACGGCCGCGTGCGCCGATTCCTTCATGACCTCGCCGAGGTTGCCGGTCAGTTCGAGCTTGCCCGTACCCTCGAGGATGTTCACCTCGACGTCGAGCGTCTCGCCGCCGGAGGCGGTCCACGCCAGGCCCTTGACAAGACCGATCTCGTCTTTGCCGGCAATGCTCTCGGGCTTGTATTTGCGCACGCCCAGGTAGTCCTCGAGCATGGCGGTCGCGAGGGTCACGCTCCTCAGCTCGCCCGCGACAATCTTCGCGGCCGTCTTGCGGCAGGCCGCCGCGATCTCGCGCTCGAGACGGCGCACGCCGGACTCCTTTGTGTAGCCGGAGACGATCTCCAAAACGGCGTCGTCGTTTATTTTAAACTGCCGGGCAGTGAGCCCGTGCTTTTTGCGCTGCTTCGGAATGAGGTGCCGCTTGGCGATCTCGAGCTTTTCCAGGTCGGTGTAGCTCGGGAGCTCGATGACCTCCATGCGGTCGAGGAGCGGCCGCGGGATCGTCGAGGTCGTGTTGGCCGTCGTGATGAACATGACGTCCGACAGGTCGAACGGGACCTCGAGGTAGTGGTCGCGGAAGGTGGCGTTCTGCTCCGGGTCGAGCGCCTCGAGAAGCGCCGAGGACGGGTCGCCCCGGTAGTCGCTGCCGAGCTTGTCGATCTCGTCGAGGAGCATGAGCGGGTTTCTCGTGCCGGCCTGTATGACGGCGGATACGATCCGGCCCGGCATCGCGCCGACGTACGTCTTCCGGTGTCCGCGGATCTCCGCCTCGTCGTGCACGCCGCCGAGCGCCATCCGCGCGAGCTTCCTGTTGAGGGCGCGGGCGATGCTGATGGCCACCGAGGTCTTCCCGACGCCGGGCGGGCCGACGAGGCACAGGATCGTGCCGTTTGATCTGGGGTTCAGTTCCCGCACGGACAAAAACTCGATGATGCGCTGCTTGACCTTCTCGAGGCCGAAATGCTCGTCGTCGAGGATCCTGCGGGCGGCCGCGACGTCCAGGCGCTCCTTGCTGAGCTTGTTCCAGGGCAGCTCCAGGCAGGTATCCAGATAGTTGCGGAGCACCGAGGCCTCCGACGAGCCGAACTGCTGTTTTTCCAGCCGGTCGACTTCCTTCATGAGCTTGGCTTCGATCTCCTTATCCAGCTTCAGCGCGAGGATCCTGGTCCTGTATTCCTCGTACTCGGACAGGCTGTCGACCGATTCGCCCAGCTCCGACTGTATGACGCGCAGCTGCTCGCGCAGGACATGCTCGCGCTGCTGGCGTTCCAGCCGGCCGCGCAGGCGTTCGTCGAGCTGCTGCTCGATCTCAATGACCTCGATCTCGTGCATGAGCATGTCGCACACGAGCTCCAGCCGCTTGACGGGCGCGGGCGTCTCGAGAATGAGCTGCTTTTTATCCGGCTTGAGATACATGTTCTGCGTGATATAATCGGCGATATACCCGGGCTCGTTCGAGGCGTAAATGGCGATGACGGCCTCTTTTGTGACGTTGCCCGTGATGGAGGCGTACGCGTCGAACAGCCCCACGGCCTTGCGTATGAGCGCTTCGATCCTCGGCGTCAGCTTTTCCATCGCCTGCTCGGCAAGCGGCTCGACGACCGCGGTGAAGAGGTTTTTTCCCTTGTCGATGCGGGCGACCGCGGCGCGCTGCAGGCCCTCCACGAGCACCTTGATGCCGCCGCCCGGCATCCGGAGCAGCTGGCGGACGGAACAGATCGTCCCGATCCTGTACAGGTCTTGCTCCTCCGGCGCTTCCTTTGTGATGTCCTTCTGCGCCAAAAGGAATATGCGGCGCTCTCCCTCGGTGGCCGCGTTTAAGGCGGCGACCGACATGGGCCGTTCCACGTCGAAATTCAAAAGCATGTTCGGAAAGACCGACAGGCCCCTCAGGGCAAGCATCGGCAGCTTTATCGTTTCGGGTTTTTCTTCTGTCTTTTCGTCCTTGAATTTTACCGACTTTTCATCCATGAAAATGGTCTCCCTTCGCGAAGGGTATATAATACAAATCGCTGTAATTTTTTCGTCCTTAAGATTTATCGTCCGTTTCGGGACCGATGAATAGCACTTTTTTGGGAATTATTAAGGAATATTTTGGTATAATCGCCCAATAGGTTCCCGCGGCTCAGGTTTTTGTCCGGAACTTTTTCCATCGTAAATTGAAGCCGCACTTGCGTGCGGCTTTCGCACTTGCGTGCGGCTTTCGCACTTGCGTGCGGCTTTCGCACTTGCGTGCGGCT
>CAYMLM010000008.1:0-11433 GCA_964391385.1 uncultured Papillibacter sp. | reverse complement strand
TGATAAGAACTCAGGAAGCGCTGGTGACGTCGGGATCGATCTGGGGCTTGCCCCGCCGCACGACCTTCGGCTTCTCCAGCCTTGATACGCACTCTTTCGTAATGACGACCTTTTCAATTTTAGTGTCGGACGGCACATCGTACATGATCTCGAGCATGATGTCCTCCATGACGCTCCGCAGGCCCCTGGCGCCGATCTCCATTTCGATGGCCTTGTCGGCAATGGCTTCGAGCGCGCCGTCGGCAAACTCCAGCGTCACGTTGTCGTAGCTCATGAGGGCGCTGTACTGTTTTGTCAGCGCGTTTTTCGGCTCCGTCAGGATCCGGACCAGGTCTTCCTTGCTCAGGGACCTGAGCGTCGTGATGACCGGCATGCGTCCGACGAGCTCGGGGATCAGGCCGAATTTGAGCAGATCGTGCGACTGGATGTTCTCCAGGATCTCGCCCACGTTTCTTTCCTTCTTGCGCTTGATGTCGGCGCCGAAGCCGATCGTTTTCCTGTCCATCCTGTTTTCGATGAGCTGCTCGATGCCCGCGAAGGCGCCGCCGCAGATGAACAGGATATTCGTCGTGTCGATGCTGATGAATTCCTGGTGGGGATGCTTGCGCCCGCCCTGCGGCGGGACGTTTGCCACGGTGCCCTCGAGAATCTTTAAAAGCGCCTGCTGGACGCCTTCGCCGGACACGTCGCGCGTGATGGACGTGTTCTCGCTTTTGCGGGCGATCTTGTCGATCTCGTCGATATAGATGATGCCGCGCTGCGCGCGCTCGATGTCAAAATCGGCGGCCTGCAGCAGGCGCAGCAGGATATTTTCCACGTCGTCGCCGACATAGCCGGCCTCCGTCAGGGTGGTCGCGTCGGCAATGGCAAACGGCACCTGTAAAAAACGCGCGAGCGTCTGCGCCAAAAACGTCTTGCCGACGCCGGTCGGCCCGACGAGCAGGATGTTGCTCTTCTGCAGCTCGGTGTCGTTGCCGCTGCCGAAGAAGATCCGCTTGTAATGGTTGTAGACAGCCACGGACAGAGAAATTTTGGCCTTATCCTGCCCGATAACATAGTCGTCGAGCACCGCGCGGATCTCGGCCGGCTTGGGCAGCCGTTCGACCAGGCCGTCGCTGTCCTCCGAACGCACGATTTTCATCGGGACGAATTCGTCGCCCAGGATGCTCGTGCACAGCGCGATGCATTCGTTGCAGATGTATGAGGCGCCCTGTCCGGCTATTATGCGGTTAACCTGATCCTGGCGCTTCCCGCAGAAGCTGCAGCGCACGATCTTGTTATCGTCATATTTTGCCATAAAAATCTCCTAACGCTTGAAAATGACGTTATCGATGATCCCGAAGTCCTTAGCCTCCTCGGCCGTCATAAAGGTGTCGCGTTCGGTGGCGTCGCGGATGACTTCAATGGGTTTGCCGGTGTTGTCCGCGAGGATCTTGTTTAGCCGGTCCTTCGTGCGCAGGATGTTCTCCGCGTGGATCTGGATGTCCGTGGCCTGGCCCCGGAAGCCGCCGGACGGCTGGTGGATCATGATCTCGGAATTCGGCAGGGCGATCCGTTTGCCCTTCGTGCCGGCCGCGAGCAGAAACGCGCCCATGCTGGCCGCCATGCCGATACAGATCGTCGACACGTCCGCCTTGATATACTGCATCGTATCGTAAATGGCCAGGCCCGACGTCACCGAACCGCCCGGGCTGTTGATATAAAACTGGATGTCCTTGTCGGGGTCCTGCGCTTCGAGGTACAAAAGCTGCGCCACGACGAGGCTCGCCGTCGTATCGTTGACCTCTTCGCCCAGAAAAACGATCCGGTCGTTTAAAAGCCTGGAGAATATATCGTACGAGCGTTCGCCGCGCGACGTTTGTTCCACTACATATGGTACGAGACTCAATTTACTCAACTCCTTCGTTCAATAGTATCGTTCTATTGAGAAGATAACAATATACAAAAAATATGTCAATGATAATACCCACAAAAATGGGGACGTATTCAATATTTTACAGTTTATTCACGATTTGCGCCGCCGTTGCCGTCCGCATCCTCCGGCGCCGTTTTTTTGGCTGTTTTCTTTTTGGCCGGCTGCTTTTCGGCCTCGTCCTCAGCCGCCGCTTCTTCCTTCACGTCCCCGGCCGCCGGGGCGGCCGCTTTTTTGGCGGGCGCCTTTTTCGGCGCGGCCTTTTTTTCGCCGGCGCCGGACGGCTCGCTTTCGCCGCCTGTCTCCCCGTCCGCTTCCGCTTTGTCGGCCTTCGTTTTCTTTGACGCCTTCGGTTTGGGCGCCTTTTCCTCGTCGGCCGCGCCGTCTTCCTCAGGCGGGACCGCCACGGCGTTTTCAACGACAAACTTCGCCGCCGCCTGGATGCCGAGCTCCCGCTCGGCCGTGTCCTTCGGGACGGAGGCCTTGAGCGTCTCGACGTCGACGCCGTAGCGCTCGGCCAGTTCGGCGTAGTATTTTTCCTCTTCCTCGTCGGTCGGCGCAAACTTTTCAAGCTCCGCGATCTTCTCGAGGGCCAGCGTCGTCTTGATCTGCCGGACGGCGTTCGGACGCATCGTCTCCCGGAAGCCTTCCTCCGTCGTTCCCATCATATTCAGATACTGCTCCAACTGCATCCCGTACGACGCGAGCTGCTGGCGCATATTTCCGACCTGATTGTCGAGGAAATCCTTGATCATGGCCTCGGGCACGTCGTTTTCGACGGCGTCGGCCAGTTTTGTCAGCACGGCGTCCTCGAAAGCCTTGTCGGACTCCGCCTGCCTGGCTTTCAGCTGATTTTCCCGAATGCTGTTTTTGTACGCCTCGAGCGTGTCGAACTCGGAGACGTCCTTGGCAAACTCATCGTCGAGCTCCGGCAGGATCTTTTCCTTGATCTCCTTCACCGTGACCTTGAACACGACGGGCTTGCCCGCGAGGTCGGCCTTGTAATCCTCCGGGAAGACGAGGTCCAGGTCGCGCGACTCGCCCGCCGTCATGCCCTGCAGCTTGGCTTCAAAGCCGGGGATAAACGTATTCGAGCCGAGCTCCAGCTCGTAGTTTTCGCCCTTGCCGCCCTCGAACGCCACGCCGTCCACAAAGCCCTCGAAATCGATCGTGACCGTGTCGCCGTTGATCGCCGGGCGTTCGGCCGTCTGGATGCGCGCGTTTCTCAGCCGCACCGACGCGATCTCGCTGTCGACGGCCGATTCCTCTGTGACAGCCTCCGGCTTCACGGCCTGGATACCCTTGTATTCACCAAGCGTCACATCGGGGTACAGCTCGATGGAATACTTGATGGTGACGGATTTGTCGTCCCCGAAGCTGACGTCGAGGATCTTCGGATACCCGACGGTGCGCAGCGCCGATTCCTCGACGCCGTGTCCGCAGACAGTCGGCAGTATGATATCCAGCGCGTCGTCATAAAAAACGGATGCGCCGTACATATTTTCAATGAGCTTTCGCGGAGCCTTGCCCTTCCTGAAGCCGGGGACGGCTATACTGGCTTTGTTCTTTCGGTACGACTCGTTGAGCGCTTTGTCGAATTCCTCCGGCGTCACAAGGACGGTCAGTTCAGCGGCGTTGTTTTCCTTTTTTTCGCAGCTCGTTACGTTCAAGTTTTCTTCCTCCTAAAATAAGCAGCCAATTCTGGCCCTGCGCCAGCCAATATCTGGCTGCGCACAGCACGCTTGCGTCATTGTATCAGATACCAGTAGTGTTTGCAAGATTTTCACCGAACTTTTACCGGCGCGAAATCGACGTGGTCGGCCGAGACCATGTGGTAGACGATTCCCTCACGTTCGCCCGTGACGGCCCACCTGCGTCCCTGCCCGTGGATGTGGCCGTACCAGCAGCTTGCGACGCCGTACCGGTTCATCATGTCGAGGATCCCGGTGCTCAGATACTCCTTGAAAACGGGCGGGTAATGAAAAAAGCAAAGCTTTTCCGGCGCGCCGCCGGCGGCCCTGAGCGAAGCTTCCAGCCTTATTATCTCTCGGGCCATGATCTTTTTATCATGCTCCGTACCCGTACGCTCTTCGTAAAACCATCCGCGCGTCCCGCAGATGGCCGTGTCGCCGTAGAAAAAGCAGTTGTTGAAAAGGATATCGACGCTGGCGATCCCGTTGGCGGCAAAAAAGCTTTTGATTTTCGACGCCGTCGTCCACCAGTAATCGTGATTGCCCTTCAAAATGAGCTTTCTGCCCGGCAGCGCTTCGATGAACCTGAAGTCGGGCAGACTCTCCTCGAGCGACATCCCCCACGAGACGTCCCCGCAGATGACGCACGTGTCCGTTTCGTCGAGCCGGCTGAAGCCCTCTTTGATTTTCTCCACATAATTGTCCCAGCCGCCGCCGAATACGTCCATCGGTTTGTCGGTGCCCAGCGAAAGGTGCAGATCGCCGATTGCGTAAAGAGACATCTTTCACATATCCTTTATCGGTAAGATGTATCAAGCATATTAACAAAACTGCTAAATTATCCTAAGCCGCCGCGTTTGATTGCGCGCGTGAAAGCGGGATCGGCCGGCAATACTAACGACGCCCCGAATACTTTCATAGGAGTGAATGACATGTCAGATATGAAAAACGGCGACATGATTTACGGCGTGACGTGCGATGTCGTCAGCTGTAAATATCACGGACACGACGACCGCTGCTTTGCCGACAAAATCAGCGTGGAATCCCCGAACGCCCTCAGGAAAGCGGAGACGTTCTGCGGCACGTTCGCGCCGCGGCCGTCCGACAAATAAGCCGGACCGTTCCGGCGACGACCGCGTCTTATACGATCGGGGATGGCTTTTCGGGCCATCCCCGATTCATTTTGCTCGCCGGCGCTTATGTCAAAAACGCCTCCACGGCGGCCGTCATTTCCGAGCGTTCGACGCGCTCTGAAAACCGCACGGGCTTGCCTTCGAGCGTCCGGAGCGGCGCGGGAGCCCTGACGCCGGCGGCTTCCTCCAGCCGGCCGAGCAGCCCGAGGCCGCCCCCGGACGCGTCCGTGCCCAGCGCGTCCAGTACGCTGTCGCAGAATTTGAAGGGGCTCGCGGTCGAGACGACGACCGTATGCGCTGCGTCTTTCGTTTTTTCGCGGTATTTCCGAAGGACGCTGAAGGCTACGGCCGTATGCGTGTCGATCAGGTATCCGCTTGATTCGAAGAGCGCGCGGATGGTCGATTTCGTCTCGCCGTCGGAGCTCCAGCCGCTGCCGAAATCCCGGCCGATCGCCGCCCTGATTTCGGGAGCGACCTCGTATACGCCGAGCCCGGACAGGTCTTTCATATAGCGCGAGACGAGCCTGTCGTCCTTCCCGCCGAGGTCGAACAGCAGCCGCTCGAGGTTGCTCGAGACGAGGATGTCCATCGACGGAGAGATTGTCGTGCGAAACGCCCTGTTTTTGTTGTAGACGCCCGTTTCGATGAATTCCGTCAGCACGTCGTTGCAGTTGGACGCGCAGATGAGCCTGCCCACCGGCAGCCCCATTTTTTTTGCGTAGTACCCCGCGAGGATGTTGCCGAAATTCCCTGTGGGCACGCAGAAATTGATCCGCTCGCCGGACTTGATTGCGCCTTTTTTGACAAGGTCGCAGTACGCGGAGATATAGTAGACGATCTGCGGGAGCAGGCGGCCCCAGTTGATTGAATTGGCCGAGGAGAGAAAATACCCCTTTACGGCCAGGGAGGCCCGCAGGGCCCCGTCGGAAAAGATGGCCTTGACGCCCGCCTGCGCGTCATCGAAATTGCCGGCCACCGCAGTCACGCGCACGTTTCCGCCCTCCTGCGTCGTCATCTGCAGCTTCTGGATTTCGGACACGCCCTCGTCCGGATAAAACACCATGATCTTTGTGCGCCGCGCGTCCCGGAAGCCCTCCAGCGCGGCCTTGCCCGTGTCGCCGGACGTGGCCACGAGGATGCACACGTCCTTTCTCTCCCCCGTCTTGTCGAGGGACGCGGACAGAAGGTGCGGCAGCATCTGGAGCGCCATGTCCTTGAACGCGCAGGTCGGCCCGTGCCACAGCTCCAAAAAGGATGTGTTGCGGTCAAGCGGCGCGACGGGCGCGACGTCCGGATGGTTGAACGCGGACGGGCCGTACGCGGTGTCGGCGAACGTTTTCAGCTCCGCTTCCGTGAAGTCCTCCAGGAACGGTTTCATAATCGCCACGGCCCGGTCGGGATAGCTCAGGCCGGTCAGCCGCGCGACGGCGTCTTCCGGGAGTTCCGGAAACGATTCGGGCACAAAAAGCCCGCCGTCGCCGGACAAGCCCCTTGCGATCGCCTGCGCCGCCGTGACGGCGGCCGATTTGTCTCGGGTACTGTGATAGAGCATGAATACTGTCCTTTCAGAACGCGTTTTCTATGTGGTTGATCCGCGGGCTTTTCGTCTGCGTGCCTTCGGGCGCGTAGATCTCGATGACGTCGAAGCGCGGCTGGAGCGGCGTGTCGTGCTCGGCAAGCCACAGCTCGGCCGTCCTGCGCAGGCGCTCCCGCTTCCGGGGACCCACGAATTCGCGCGCCTCGGCATACCGGTCGTTTTTTCGGACCTTGACCTCGACGAACGCGATATACGCGCCGTCTTTGACGATCACGTCGATCTCGCCGTAGCGCGTGCGGTAGCCCATGCCCACGGGCTCGTAGTCTTTCCGCCGGAGGTACGCCATCGCGAGCGCTTCCCCCCAGCTTCCGCGCAGCTTCGTATCCATTTCGATCCTCCGTACGGCGCGCCGGCGCGTCAGTGCATCTTTTTCAGGAAAGTCCGCCGGTGCACAACCGACGGGCCGTGCCTGCGGAGCAGCTCGTAGTGCAGCCCGGTCGCGTAGCCCTTGTGCTGTTCAAACCGGTACTGGGGGTACTCGGCGGCCAGTTCCGTCATATAGCGGTCCCGGCTGACCTTCGCGAGGATGGACGCGGCCGCGATGGACGCGCTCTTGCCGTCCCCGCCGACGATGCAGCGGTTTATGTAGCCGATGCCCCCGGCGCGGTTGCCGTCGATGAGCGCGAGCTCGGCGAGCGGGTCGAGCTGGGCGATGGCCCGGTTCATCGCGAGGTATGTCGCGTTTAAAATATTCACCGCGTCGATCTCCGCCTCGCTGGCCGAGGCCACGCCGTAGGACACCGCGCTTCGGACAATGATATCGTACAGTGCGTTGCGCGCTGCCGGCGTCAGCTTTTTTGAGTCGTCGAGGCCGGGGATCACAAGCCCGCGCGGCAGGATCACGGCGGCGGCGTATACGGGACCGGCCAGGCAGCCGCGCCCGGCTTCGTCCACGCCGCACAGGATCCGCCAGCCGGCCTCCAGGGCTTCGTTTTCATAGGCCCACCAGTCCATAAATCACCCTTCGTTCAATGGCGGGGTTTCCAGCGTGATGCGTCCGAGCTTCCCGCCGCGGTATTCGTCGAGCAGGACGGCCGCCATGCGGTCCGTGTCGAGCAAACCGCCCGACAGCAGGAATCCGCGTTTTTTGGCCGCCTCGTCCAGAAGCTCGCGGCCGGTCCGCCCGGGATCGGGATCTATTTTATAACGCTCCGCCAGCCTGTCCGGGCAGAGCGAAGCGAGCCGCAGCATGAGATTGGACGCCAGGGCCTCCCGGTCGACGACGTCGTCCTTGACGGCCCCTGTGAACGCGAGGTTTTCCCCGACCGTTTTGTCGTCGAACTTCGGCCAGAGGATGCCCGGCGTGTCGAGGAGCTCGAGTCCGGCGGCGATTTTGATCCACTGGCGGCCGCGCGTCACGCCGGGCCGGTCCGACGTCTCGGCGGCCCGCCGGCCCGCGAGGCGGTTGGTAAACGACGACTTGCCGACGTTCGGTATCCCGGCGACCATGGCCCGGATCGTCCGCCCGGCCTGCCCTTTGGCTTCGTACGCGAGGAGCTTGTCTTTCAGCAGGCCCCGGACGGCGGCCGGAAAGGCCTTGACGCCCCTCCCGCTTTTCGCGTCCGTTTCGAGCACGGCCAGCCCGCGCGACCTGAAATACGACGCCCAGGCCCGCGTCGCGGCCGGGTCGGCCTGATCGGCGCGGTTTAAGACGACAAGGCGCGGCTTGGCGCCGGCCAGCCCGTCGAGGTCGGGATTCCGGCTCGAAACGGGTATGCGCGCGTCAATGATCTCGCAGACGGCGTCGACGAGCTTGAGGCTCTCGGCCATCATGCGCCGCGCCTTCGTCATGTGGCCGGGAAACCACTGGATATCGATCTCTTCGCGCATTCTAACCGCCTCAGCCGTAGACGGAGCCGAAACGGTCCCAGCCTCTGCCGTCGCCCGGCGTCTTTCCCGGTATGACCAGGAAAAGCACTTTCCCGAGGATCTCGCGCGTGTCGATCATGCCGACCTGCGAGCTCCGGCTGTCCGTCGACTCGTTGCGGTTGTCGCCCATGACGAACACGCAGCCGTCCGGCACGGTCGTCGGCCCGTCGAAGTCGAGCCGCAGCGCCGTGGGCTGGCGGATGTAGGTCTCCACGATGACCTTGCCGTCGATCGAGACCTCGCCCGTGTCGAAATCGATGTCGACCGTCTGTCCCTCCGTGGCGATCACGCGCTTGACAAGGGGTTTTTCAAACAGGTCCGTGTCGATGATGACGATGTCTCCGTATTTCGGCGTATAAAACAGATTCGACATGACGACGATATCCTTGTCGTGCAGCGTGTCGAGCATGCTGCTGCCGTCGACGCCGATGATCCGGCCGATGAAAATAAAGATCAGGATGCCGCACAGGACGGCCGAGACGATGCACTGCAGCCAGTCGTACAGCTCCATCCTGGCCCGGCTCTCCTCCTGCTTTTCCTTCTTCTTTTCCGGCGGCTTCGGTTCCGGCATCGGAATATCGATGTCTTCGTCGAATTTTATGCCGTATTCCAGCTCGTAAAGCTCATAGTCAAAGTCTTTATCGCTCATCAGCAAACCCCTTTACCGCATTGTGAATATGCCCTATTTTGCATTTATACTCAAACGATTATGCAGTTGACCGTCCCTTATGGCGCGGGGCGGGCGCATCCCGCCGTCTTACCGGTAGACCGAGCCGAAGCGGTCCCACTGTCTCGAACTGCCGGCGTCCTCCCCGGGTATGAGCAGAAACAAAACCTTGCCGAGTATCCTGCGCGTGTCGATTGCTCCGACAGCCGCCGCGCGGCTGTCCGCCGATTCGTTCCTGTTGTCGCCCATGACGAACACGCAGCCGTCCGGAACAGTGTAAGGGCCCTGAAAACCCTCCCGGCTCATTGTCAGTTGGCGGATATAGTCCTCTTCGATGACATGGCCGTCGAGCGAGACGGCGCCCGATTCGAAATCGATGTCGATGGTCTGGCCTTCCGTCGCGATCACGCGTTTGACAATGGGCTTTTCAAACGCATCCGAGTCGATGATGACGATGTCGCCGTAATGCGGCGTGTAAAACAGTTTGGATATGACGACAATGTCCCTGTCATGGAGCGTATCGAGCATACTGCCGCCGTCTACGCCGATAAAATTGCCGACGAAGGTAAAGATCAGGATGCCGATTACAACGGGGGCGACGACGGACTGGAGCCAGTCGTGCAGATTCATCCCGGCCTGGGTTTCCCGCGGCTTGTCCTTCCTTCCGACCGGCCCGGTTACCGGCGGGGTTTGCGTCTCACCACATTCAACGCCGTATTCCAGCTCGTACAGCTCGTCTTCGAATTGTCTGCCGTTCATCGTGAACCCCTTTGCCGGTTTAAAATGACAAGAGGAAATTTGCCCTCATATGATTATACACGATTTAAATCTAAAAAAAAGGGGCGATGCCCCTTTTTTTATGCCGTTTCGTATTTAAATCTGTTCCTTGACTTTGGCTTTCTTTCCGACGCGGCTTCTGAGGTAATAGAGCTTTGCCCGTCTGACTTTACCCCGACGGATCGTTTCGACCGAGACAATGCTCGGCGAATGGACCGGAAATACTTTTTCACAGCCGACGTTGTAGGAAATGCGGCGCACCGTGATCGTCTCGTTGATGCCGCCGTGCTTTTTGGCGATGAGCGTGCCTTCGAACGCCTGGTTGCGCTCGCGGTTGCCTTCCTTGACGCGGACCGTGACGCGGACGGTGTCGCCCACGTTCATGGTCGGCAGCTCCGGCTTCATATACCGCTCGCTGAGCGTTTTGATAAGATCCATATAGATTATCCTCCCTTCGCTTAAGGCGTTCATGCGGGAAACAAGCGTTTCGTCCCGTACGCAGCGGACCGCCCAGTTGATAAAATCGGTGTTTTATGTCGCACGCGCCCAAAAAGGCGCAGGCCGAGATAAACGCCCTGACATATTAACATGAACAGGTATGTTTTGCAAGCATTATCTTTAACAAAAGGCCAAAAAAAGACCGGCTGACGCGCGTTTTCGTCCGCGCGACCGGCCTTACGGCGTTCCGGCCGGGCGCGGCCGCCCGTGCCGGCCGTTTCCTTATTTAAATTTTTGATGAACACGTCTTTATATGCGGCAAAACATGTTATACTATAACTTGGTAATCCGCTTGCCGGAACTCAAAAGGCTCCGGGATATAACAAGCATCCGGAGCATCCTTTAAACATTCACTGGGGGGCATGTCATTGAAAGCGCTGATGCGGGCGATCGACCGGTTCTGTCTGAAACACCGGCGTTTCGGCCTACGTAACCTGATGCTTTATATCGTCATCGGGTACGCCGCCGTCTACCTGCTTTCCCTGATGGACCCGTCGCGAACCGTCGAGAGATTTGTCGCGTTCGACCCGGCGCGCGTCCTGAGCGGGGAGGTCTGGCGTCTCGTTACGTGGGTGTTTTACCCCATGAACCAGAACATTATCTTCGCGGCCATCATGCTCTACTTCTATTATTTTATCGGCTCGACGCTCGAGCGCGAATGGGGCACGCCCAAATTCACCGTCTACTACCTGATCGGCATCCTGACGCACGTCGTTTTCGCGCTGCTCGTCTGGGCCGTATTCGGACAGACCGTCTTCATCGACTCGAGCTACCTGAACCTGTCGATGTTTTTCGCATTCGCCGTCTTTTACCCCGACCAGCGCGTCCTGCTCTTCTTTTTCATCCCGATCAAGATCAAATGGCTTGCGCTCGTGGACGCCGCGTTTTTCGTGTTTTCAATCGTTCAGTATATTATTCTGGGTCAATATGCCTATATCCTCGTACCTATTGCCGCCATTATGAACTTTCTCATATTCTGCCTGGACGACCTGCTGCACTATCTGCGCCCGTACAGGACGCGCGCTTCCGGGCAGTCCATCAACTTCCGCCGCGCGGCCAAGCAAAAGCGGCGCGAGGAGGCCTCCCGTCCGTACCGGCACAAATGCTCCGTCTGCGGCAAGACGGACGCCGACTATCCCGATCTCGAGTTCCGCTACTGCTCGAAGTGCAACGGCTATCACTGCTTCTGCATCGACCACATCAACAACCACGTGCATTTTAAATAATCCCGCAAACGCCTCCACATGAGGCGTTTTTTTGTAATCGTTGAGTTGTACAGGATTAATACT
>CAYMLM010000007.1:2138-24760 GCA_964391385.1 uncultured Papillibacter sp. | reverse complement strand
GGGTTCATTTTTGAGCGCAGGGGTGTTCACCGTCGCTAACGAAATGGTGCAGGAGACAAAAAAGAAGTGGAGCATCAACGCTCCACCTCGATTTTGCTTCCATTCTTGAACCTGAATACAATCCTGCTATCACGGAACACCGTCGCTCGGTCAAGTATCGCTATCCACAGCCTTTCGTCCCATTCTTCAAGGATGAGAGGCTGTTTCTTTAACTCCTCGATGAACAACCGGATTTCGCGGTCTTGGTCACGCTTCCGCTCTTTCTCTGCTGTTAACTCCGTGAGCCGCGTTGTGGCCTTTTCGTAGCGAGCAAGCAGCCCGTTATATTTCTTAGCGTATTCCTCTTGCGACTGTGCGGAGGTCGCGTTCTCCTTGACGCAGGCTTTTACCAATTCTGCCACAACGGTGATTTCTTCAATCAGATTATCGACTTCCGCATCCAGTGTTGTGCAATCCGAAAGCACCTGCTTCATCAGAAGGCAGTCACTGACGACGCTTTCGCGGTTTGCCATCAGCTGATTGTAGGCAATCAGGAACTTTTTCTGAATGATTTCTGCGTCTAAATGCGGCGTCGAGCACTTGCTATCGCCTTTAAACTTGCCATTGAAGCGCCATATAACCTTGCGGTAAGCGTCAGTGGAGTGCTAAACCTTCTGACCGTAAAACCCGCCGCAGTCACCGCAAACCAGCTTAGATGAGAACACGCTGTTTCCGCTGTAGGCTCTGCCGAGCGCTTTTCGTCTGGCGATCTCTGCCTGGACCATGTCCCATTCAAGTGGCGTGATAATGGCTTCATGGCTACGCTCCACATAATACTGCGGCACCTCGCCCTCGTTGACCTTCATCTTTTTCATCAAAAAATCCACTGTGAATTTCTTCTGCAGGAGCGCGTCGCCCTTGTACTTCTCGTTCGAAAGGATACTGTCCACCGTGGTCTGGCTCCATTTCTGCTTGCCGGACGGTGTGGGAATACCTTGACTCTCCAAATATCTGCAAATCCCGGCAGGTGTCTTGCCTTCGAGGAAAAGCCGGTAGATGAGCCGGACAATGGCTGCCTCATTTTCGTTGACCACCGGTGCACCATCCTCTCCCTTTTCATAACCGAGAAACTGCTTATAAGGCATACTGACCTTTCCGTCGGCGAAGCGTTTCCGCTGGCCCCATGTGACGTTCTCTGAAATCGAACGGCTACGTCATTCGTTCACATATTTGTTCTTACGGTTGCTGGTGGAAAAGAAGCTGGTTGAAAAATTCGGCATTGACACGAATCAGTACAAGCAATTAGGGCAGATAATAAGCGTTGCGTATCCCGACGAGAATGATATAACGCAGATTCGCAATCGAATCAGACTAACCTCTAAGAAGACACTTATAAATGAATTTAATCACTTTGAGGGGAATCTTAGCATTTTCCAACCAGCGATTGACATTACCGACCATGCCCTTGGCAAAGAAAGAACCGATGTAGTAACATTCGTGAGCAGCTTATAATAGGAAAAGCCCGTGAACACCGAGATAATCGACATTCATAGGCTTATTGGATCTTCCTTTCAGTAAACCCTCGCTAACGATTTATACTTGCGCTAACGAAACCTAAACCAGCGCAAACGATTTATCTGGCAAATGAACACTGTATCAATATTATCAGCCTTTGCCAGAAAAAAGGGGCTGTAGCAAAACGAAAATTGCTACAGCTCCTTTTATATGCTTTTGAACGATCAGTCCGCGCGAACCGGATGATAGTCATTGCGGTAGGTTACGGAGGAAACAAGGTATGGGATTGCCGAATGCGTTTGGTTCACCACGGCGAGCGTATCAAGGTCAAAGATATACGTCTGGCGAAAAATGAGACAGTTTTTATCCGCGGGGTTCTGGTTTCCGCCAAACACGAGATTGCCAAGTGAATAGACGATTTGCTTTCCTTTATAGGTCTCCGTCTCCTGAACGACATGGGGGTGATGCCCGATCACAAGGTCCGCACCCTGGTCGATGCAATAGTGGGCGATGGCCCTCTGGGTGGCGTTGCTGTGATACTCGCGCTCGATTCCCCAATGGAAATTAAAGACGACAAGTTCCGCTCCCGCCGCCCGCAGGGTCTCAACGGCGTTTGTGATGAACGTTTTTTGCGACTCGTCAAAGGCCCAGCCGACGTTTGAGGCAAAGCCGATGTCAATGCCCTTCACCGTCACAATCGGCATCCGCTCATAGCCCGACACCGCAACGTATGGCGACAGGTATTGTAGGGTGTCCTGAAAGCCCCGCTCGAAGTAATCCTTTGAGTGGTTGTTTGCAACGGTCACCACGTCAATGCTGCCGGCCTGCAGGATCTGCGCATACTCGGGCCGTCCCTTCAAAGCATAAGCTTTCTCAACGTGGCTTACGGCGTCTGTCAGGGTGCCCTCAAAGTTTACCATGGTAAGGTCGTCGTCGTAAAACTCCTCGATCCCGGAGAAGAAATAGTCCGGCCCCATCAGATCATACATCTCGTCAAAGGAACGGTAGTAGGCGAAATTATGCGCGCGTCCAAAGGTGCAATCCCCGCCGAAGGTCAGATCAATCTGAACCAGGTTATAGCCGGGGGCGTCCCGCCAGCCGGGATATTCGTTTTCAACAGACTTTGAATCATGCATGCGCAAAAGCGTGATGATCGCCTGCTCTATCGTGAAGGTGCCCTCCGGATCAAAGAGACCTGCCGCCCCGCCCATTAGGGCCGCGCCGCCGCTGTCCGTCCGCCCCGAGACAAATTTGACCACCTCAACCGCCCATCGGGGGATCGCATAGGCATCTGCGAAGCTCATGGGCGCTTCATTTGCCTCGGTGACATTCAAAGCCGCCATGCAGCGCTGGCAAACGGCTGCGGCCTCGGCGCGCGTGACCGCGTCGTCTGGCCGGAAAAGGCCCTCGGAGCCTTTCAGGATGTCAAGCTTGAAGGCAAGCTCCGCATAGACGTTTTTTGTGTCCTGAAAGCTGCCGCTCTCCAGCTCCGGCAGCTCAGCCTCGCTTTGTGTGTCGCGGGGTTCCGAGGAGGATTCGTCGTCTTCCGGAGCAGTCTCTTCGGGCGCCGGCTCCGCCGCGTCGTCCGCCTTAAAAACAAGCCCATACTCCTCGGCAAGTATAAGGGCGCTTGTGTTCCTTTCCGCGGCAATAAAATCCACCGCCAGCCGGGCAAGCTGCAAGCGCGTGACGGGCGTGGTGTAATCCTCTCCCAGATCAAAGGTCTGCGAAAGCAGCCCCGCCTCGTAAGCCGCCGAAACATCCTCGCGCGCCCAAGGGCTTATGCCGTTTTCCTCTATGTAGGGCGCCCCGGCGGCGCTGGCCGGGAACGCAACCGCGAGCATGCTGACGCAGATTGCCAGGACAAGACCCAAAGCCGTTCTGATTTTGTTTTTCATCCGTCTGTCTCCCCAAACGATTCTTTATAGCCGTCGCGAGCCACATTGGTTTATTGTTACTATAATACGGCGGAAACCTTTTGTAAATGTCTTTGGCCTTTGACGCCGATGGACCGCTACATGAATAATCCACAATTGTTCTTGCGGATTGGGATATGAGCCGTCTGAAAATGCAGCTCCGGCTCATTGATTCAGGCGCGCCGTAAACTGCTGGGCCGGACCTCGCATGATAAACGCGCTTTGCGGCTTAAGTCCCGCAGAATGTTTGATACGGACAGGCCGACGGGTCGGGGGGCGCGGAATACTCGGCCTGATCGGGCGTGTGCGCGTACGGCCTCGAGAGGATGTCGAGCAGCTTGCGCATAACCTTCGCGTCCTCCCGTTCGGCCGCTTCGAGGGCCTCCTCCACCCTGTGGTTTCTCGGGATAACGGCCGGGTTGCTCTGCCGCATCAGCTTGACCACGGATTTCTCCGACGCGTCCTGTCTTTTCAGCCGGTTTTTCCAGGCGATATGCCATCGGACAAAATCGTTGTTTTCATACAGGCTCCCCTCTTCAATCGTGTTGTTTGTCAGCGCCAGGAACGTATTCGTATAATCGGCTTTATATTTATCCATCAGCTCGAGAAGACCGGCGATCAACCATTCGTCCTGCGCTTCCTCGTCAAACAAACCGAGCTTGGCGCGCATGCCCGAAATCCAGTGCGTATGAAACAGTTTTTTATAATTTTCAATTTCCTCCTGAGCCAGCGCAATGGCCGTATCCCGGTCGTCGCTGATAAGCGGCAGCAGCGTCTCGGCAAAGCGCGTGAGATTCCAGCCTGCGATATCCGGCTGGTTCCCGTAGGCGTACCGGCCGCTCAGGTCAATGGAGCTGAAAACCGTTCTGGGATGATACGTGTCCATGAACGCGCAGGGGCCGTAATCGATCGTCTCTCCGCCGACGGCCATATTGTCCGTGTTCATGACGCCGTGGATAAAGCCGGCCAGCTGCCACTGCGCGATCAGTCCGGCCTGTCTTCCGATCACCTGGCTGAGCAGATAGAGATATCTGTTTTCATGCGCCTGGCAACCCGGGAAATGCCGCCGGAGCGTATAGTCGGCCAGCGACCGCAGGTCGGCCCTGGAGCAGAATTTTGCCGCGTACTGGAACGTCCCGACCCGGATATGGCTGGAGGCGACGCGGGTGAGAATCGCCCCGGGAACCTCCCTGTCGCGGAAGACCGTCTCGCCCGTCGCGACAACGGCAAGGCTGCGCGTCGTCGGAATTCCGAGCCCGTGCATGGCCTCGCTGATGATATATTCGCGCAGCATGGGTCCGAGTACGGCGCGTCCGTCGCCGCCGCGCGAATACGGTGTCCTGCCCGAGCCCTTCAGCTGAATGTCATACCGGCCGCCGTCCGGTGTGATCTGCTCTCCGAGCAGCAGCGCGCGCCCGTCCCCGAGCATCGTAAAATAGCCGAACTGGTGGCCGCCGTAAGCCTGCGCGATCGGCTGCGCGCCCTCCGGCAGCCGGTTGCCGGCCAGCTCGTCGGCGTTTTCCTCCAGCGCCGGTCCGTTTAAGCCGAGGGATTCGGCCAGGGTGCTGTTGACAATAACGGGCTCCGGGGAACGGACCGGCGCGGGGTCAACCCGGGAGTAAAAAACCCCGGGCAGGCCGGTATAACTGCTCTCCAGATTCCAGCCTGCTTTTATCAGTCCTTTGATCGTACTCATGGGTTCTCCTTTCAGCGGCGCGTTCACAGGCGGCGGAGAGGCGCGAGCCTCCGCAGGCCGGCCGACGGTCGCGAGCGATGACATTCGTGTGCCGCAACGCGCTGTCCGCAGGCGCTTAGACGGTTGCCATTTTTTTATTATCTGCCGCGGCAGGGCGATTATGATATGGCAGGACTGTATTTATATGGAAAGATCTCAAGCGGCTTGCCCGTAACACTTATATAACTTCAACATACGATAGGATGACGGCCGGCTTACGGCCGACACGGCCAAGAGTTTAGGAGGAAAAAACGTGCCATACCAAGAAAACTTACATACGCCCGGAAATCAGGCCAGCAGGATGCCCGCGGAGTATAATGAAAAAGCCTTGGCGGAGCAAACGGAAAACCACAGGGCAATGTATCCGGAAATATACTATAAGCTCGAACCGCTCGTATCCGCCACCTGCGATGCGATAGAAGCGTCCGGCGCCATGCCGTCGCAGCAGCAGCTCGAGCAGATCACCGACGGGATTTACGACGACTTTTGCAGTATGTATCCCGATATGGCGGACTATATGAATACCGGCGCCAATGAAAACGAGATGCCCGAGGCTGTCCCGACGCAGGTGTTTCTGGGCGGCTTCAGGCCGGGCCGCTTCGGGCGGTTCAGACGCAGAGGACTTGGAAGAGACCTCATTTCCTCGCTTTTGCTGGGGCGGCTCCTCGGCAGGAGAAGATTTTATCCGCCGTACTACCCGCCGTATTACCCGCCTTACTACAATTACTGAAAACGAACAGACAGCCAGTCAAGAAACGCAGGCGGAAGAACAGACGGAAAATCCCGGCTGTTCTTCCGGTTTCTACTTTCGGCCGTTTCCGTGAGGTCGGACAAACCTCCAAAAGCTGTTTGATCATACAGCATCCCTTCTCCCATGCCCACTGCACAGAATTTGACCCGCGCCTTCCGTTTGGCGCGGGTCATTTTTTTAGTAAAGCTTCCCGCTGGCGCTGACCGCGGGATTCTGATACTGGCGGATATACTGCTGGATCTGCGGCTGATCCTCCGGTATAACCTGAAACATGCCGCCGATTTTCCCGATCATGTTCGGGTCGGCCGGCTCGAGCGGATAATATCCCTTTCTCACCATATACTGCCAGACGTCGTACGCGTGGGAGCAGCTCATCATGAAGGCCGTCTGGAGGAAGGAACGCACCTCGGGATTGGCCGCCTCCATGGCCTGCCACGCGTATTCGCGCCCGGCACGCTTGAGCGTCAGCAGATAGGCCGTCGCCATTTCGCGGTCGTTCAAATCCGTGATCGTCGTTCTCGGCTGGATGGGGGGATACTGGTTAAACGTCGATTTCGCGTAATCCTCCAGGTTCCCGGCTTCTTTGAGCAGGGACAATTCCTTTTCCGCGCCGGAGACCTGATGGAGAAATTCCACCTTCATGTTGTAGTCGCGGACATGCATGGGAAAATGTCTTTCCAGGATGGATTTGAGCTCCTGATCCTGGACATGCTCGAGCATATAAGCCATGTTTGTGATCGAATTGACGCAGCTCATGGTCAATTCGCTCAGGCCGCTGAGTTCGTGGGCGGCAATCTGCATGGACAAACCTCCTAATCTGATATTGGCGCTTTTATAATTCCTTTTACGCAGCCAATTTATACTGTGTGCTGGCCTGTTCATTAAAGGCATAGACCCGATTGTTTCTGTTCATCCTAAAAGCATAAAGCTGGAAGGACGCCGGAGCAGCATCGCCTGGTCTTGACCGCGGGCAGGAAACTCGACAGCTGCATCAAGGTTGTTTTGAATCCGCAGCAGGCTTTGAAAGGGACTTGAAATCGTGAAAAGAGACGGTATATCAACGCTAAAAATAGCCGCCACCTATATCGGGACGATCGTCGGCGCGGGATTTGCGACAGGACAGGAGATCCTGCAGTTTTTCAGCAGATTCGGCGCGATGGGGGTGGCGGGCCTGATTTTCTGCGCCGTCATGTTTGCGCTTTTCGGCTATATCATCATGCATCTCGGGAAACAGCTCAACGCCCGCTCTCATATGGAAATAATCAGATACGCAAGCGGAAGGCTCCTGGGGACGGTCATAGATATCATTATCACATTCTTCCTCTTCGGCGCGCTGACCGCCATGATTGCCGGCACGGGCGCCTTGTTCCATCAGGAATTTCAGCTGCCGGAAATCCTCGGGAACATCCTCATGGCGGCCCTGACCGCGGCGACCGTGCTGACAGGCATTAACGGCGTGATCCGGTCGATCAGCTTTGTCGTGCCGTTCCTGCTGCTGGCGGTCGTCGGCACGAGTATTTATTCGATTATTACGGCCCCGCCCGATATGACGGCGGCCGTCTCCCCCGTCGGGGAAAGCGGACTGATATCGAACTGGCTGCTGGCGGCCGTCTTATATATTTCTTATAACACCATCGTGTCCGTTGCCGTCCTTGGCCCGCTGGGCGTCAAGGCGAAAAACGTCAAGGCCATCCGCGCCGGCGCCATACTCGGCGGCATTGGGCTGGGCCTCGGCTCGGTCATGATCTACCTGGCCCTGTCGGGTCACCTCGGAAGCGTTTCCGGCCTGGAAGTGCCGATGATTTCCATCGCAGGCGGGATATCCCCTCTCGTCCGGCTCGTTTACACCGTTGTGTTAATCGCGGAGGTGTACACAACCGCCGTCGGGTCCCTGTACGGTTTCACGTCCAGGCTGGCCGAATACAAAAAGCTCAGCGGAAAATGGGTCGTCGTCGGCGCGACGCTGCTTGCGCTGGTCGCAAGCCGGTTCGGCTTTTCCAACCTTGTCAAATACCTGTACCCGGCCGTTGGCTACGGCGGGATCATCCTGCTTGTCTGCCTGGCCATTATTGAGTTCAGGCATAAAAGACCGGCGGGAAAGCATGCGGTTTGACAAAGCGCGCGCAAGCGGATAAAGTCAATGCGTCGGCAAGAGGAAAGCGTATATGCCTGTCAAGCTGGAAGAATACAACCGTAAAAGGGATTTTGAAAAGACGGGGGAACCGGAGGGCGAAACGTCGGCCTCCGGGCGGCAGCTGCGGTTTGCCGTCCAGCACCATCTGGCCCGGCGGGATCATTACGACCTTCGCCTGGAATGGGACGGCGCCCTTTTGAGCTGGGCGGTCCCCAAGGGGCCGTCCTATGACCCGCGCGACAAGCGGCTGGCGGTGCAGGTGGAGGCGCATCCCCTGGACTACAGGCACTTCGAGGGGACGATCCCCAAGGGGGAATACGGCGGCGGCACCGTCATGCTTTGGGACGAGGGCGTCTGGGAGCCCCAGTCGGACGCGGACGAGGGGCTCGCGGCGGGGATGCTCAAGTTTGTTTTAAGAGGACGGCGCCTCAAGGGGAAATGGGCCCTGATCCGTTTGAGGGCAAAAGCGGGCGAAGCGGAGAACAACTGGCTTTTCATCAAGGAAAAAGACGAGTACATCCAGTCCTCCGACGGAATCTCGGCCTTTGACACCAGCGTCAGGACCGGACGCACCATGCCGGAAATCGAAGAGGGCGTAGACGAGAAAATTACGCGCAATCCGTTCGACAGGGCCGACGCGCAGCTGGCCGGGCTCGTCACATCGGTCCCGGAGGGCGACGATTGGCTCTATGAGCTCAAATACGACGGCTACAGGATACTGGCGTTCGTCGAAGGGGGCGACGTCCGGCTCGTAACGAGAAACGGCGGCGACTTTACGGCGCGATTTCGGGATGTCGCCGAGTCCCTTTCGGACTGGGCGGCCGGGCGGGCAATGGTCCTCGACGGCGAGATGACGGTCACGGACGCCAAGGGAAAGACCGATTTCCAGGCGCTGCAAGGCTATCTGAGAAATCCCAAGGACAAAAGCCTCACTTACATCGTTTTTGATCTGCTGGCCCTCGGCGGGGAGGATCTGCGGGGCCGCCCCCTGATTGAGCGGAAACAGACGCTGGAAGGCCTGCTGCGCAGCGCCCCGAATAATCTCTGCTACAGCCGGCATATCAGCGGAAACGGAAAGGACAGCTTCTCGGCGGCCTGTCAGGCCGGGCTGGAAGGAATCGTCGGGAAAAGGGCCGATTCCGTCTACGGCGGGACGCGCAACGGCGACTGGATCAAGCTCAAGTGCGACAGGCGGCAGGAATTTGTCATCGGCGGATACACGCTCACGGAAAAAAAAACGAGCGGCGTCAGCGCGCTGCTCCTCGGCGTCTACGAGGGGGAGGCGCTCGTCTATGCCGGACGCGCCGGCACGGGCTTTACGGAGTCCGGGATGCAGGAACTGGAGCAAAAATTCGACGGTTTAAAAAGGGAATCGCCGCCGTTTATGAAAGCGCCGAAGCCGAAGCGGGGCGAAAAGATCACCTGGCTGCAGCCCGCGCTGGTCGCAGAGATCAAGTTTGCCGAATGGACCGGGGACCGCCAGCTGAGGCAGGCCAGCTTCAAGGGCCTGCGCGAGGACAAGGACCCCGGGGATTTGAGAAAGGAAGAGGCGGACGACGGGGCGCACCTCCCGTCCGCCGGAAATGCGGACATGGCGGTAAAAACGGACGGCGGCAGTCCTACGATAGAAGGCATTAAAATCACGCATCCGGACAAGGTGATCTTCGGCGAGCCCGAGGTCACCAAGCTCGACGTCGTCCGGTATTACGCCGCGGTGGCCGCACGCATGCTGCCATACGTGAGGGGCAGGATCCTGAGCATCGTCCGCTGTCCAAAGGGCATAGCCCAGACCTGCTTCTACAAGAAGCATCCGGGTCCGGACAGCAAGGGCGTCGTGACGGTGCCGGTCCCCTCGAAAGACGGCGAAACGGAAGAATACTTCTATATTGACGACGCGGCCGGGCTCATCTATGAGGCGCAGATGGGCACGCTCGAGTTTCATACCTGGGGCAGCCGCGCGGACGATCTGGAGAAGCCGGATATGATGGTCTTCGATCTGGACCCGGACGAGGGTATGGACCTCCAGACGGTGCGCCGGGGCGTCAACGACCTCAAAAGCGTCCTGGAGCAGCTCTCGCTGCGCTCGTTTCTCAAGACGAGCGGCGGCAAGGGGTACCACGTGGTCGTGCCCTTCCGGGCCGGGGTCGGCTGGGACGTGTTTCACGATTTTGCCAGGCGCGTGGCGGAAGTGATGGAGCAGCAGTGGCCGGACCGCTACACGAGCAATGTCCGGAAGAGCAAGCGGACGGACAGGATTTTCATCGACTGGATCAGAAACGGCAGAGGTGCCACCAGCATCGCGCCCTATTCCCTGAGAGCGAGAAAAGGGGCCCGTGTGTCCATGCCCATCACATGGCGGGAGCTCGGCACGGTCGCCCCCGACGGCGTCACGATGGCGGACGCGCTTGCAAGGGCCGGCGGCAGCGATCCGTGGGAAGATTATTTTCTGGTGGAGCAGCGGCTCAAATAGACAGACGGGACTGGCTGCGCACAATGAATTCATCTGTTCAGACGCGCAGAAAGCGCCGTCCGTGAATCTGCGTTCACGGACGGCGCTCGGCTTATTCCGGTTTGTTTACTCGTCCTCGCTCCAGTCCCACTGGCGGCCGCCCTTGAAGACCTCGGCGTTCATCTCGTCGCTGAACCAGACGAGAACGGCGTGCGGGAACCGCTTGACCATGTTGTAAAAGAAGCTCGCCGCGTCCTTTGTGCCAGCGATCTCCTCGTCCGTCGCGATCAGATAATCCTTTATGTATTTAAAGGTACTGTCGTCGAGCGGCACGCCGGGCTTCTTGTGGCCCGGAATGACGACCTCGGCGCCCATCTCCGACAGTCTGTCGATGGACTCGATCCACCCGAGCCGCTGCGTCGGTGTGACCTCGCAGGTGAACGGGTGCACCTGATTAAACAGGATATCGCTGCCGTACAAGGTCTTGATGCTCGGAATCCAAACGGCGGCGTTCCACTTGATGTCGCCCATGATATGGTGGATGATCTCAATGCGCTCGCCGTCCAGCTCAAACGCGTCCCCTGTAAACTCGAGCACGTTTTCCGCCTGCTTGCGGCAGAGGTTGTTCTTTCCGATCAGCCACTCCCACTCGTCCAGCTTCGGCTGGTACTGGTGCTGATAGAGCTTGTAATCCTCCGGCGTCATATACAGCTTCGCGTTGGGGAAGGCCTGCTCGACGAGGCCCAGGCCCCAGTAGTGGTCGGGATGCGCGTGGGTCACAAAAACGGCCTTGAGCTCGAGGCCCGTCTCGATGATCTCCGCGATCACGCGGTGCGCGTTGGCAAGCGTCCACTGGCAGTCAATCAGGATGCACTCCTTTTTCCCCATGATGATGACGGACGCGACGCATATGGCGTTCTCCTCGCTGAAACAGACCTTTGTCGCCAGCTTCCCCTCGCCGTGCCTGTTGACGATGATCTCCATAGATTATGCTCCTCCTTGTTGGATCCATATGCTTCTCAAATGAGAAGAAATCGATCGCAGATTTATGCCGACAGGGCTGTTGAAGCCCTGTCGGCCCGCTTGGTACGCGCTCAGCCTGAAGCGCCGCATACCGGCAGATAAGGTCACTTGCTGCCGGCAAACGCCTCCATCCCGAACATCATCGTCACGTCCTTGACCTTCGGCATCCACTCCTTGAGAAACTCGCCGAAAGCGGGCGACTGCGTATCCTTCTGAAGCCCGGCCGGGTCGTCTGTGTCCACGAACGCCACGAACTGGTACGGGCTGTTCTCGCTGACAATCTCCAGCAGGGTATAGCCTTTGACCGCCGGCAGGTTTACAAAGAAGGGTCCTTTTTTCTCGTCGACGTATTTCTGGTATTCCGCCTTTGTGATCCCGTCGGCCAGATTGTAGGCAATAACTTGTTTCGGCATTTTGCTTACCTCCATTGATATGTAAATTCAGATGTACCAACTGCGCTTAAAGCTTTACGTCGTAATAGCCCCTCAGGATGTCGAAGCGTCCCACCTGAGCGCCGCCCATCCAAAGCTGGATGATCTTGCCGTCGCGCCAGTATTTCTCGACGTCGTATTCCCGGACGTAGCCGTACGAGCCCATGAGCTCCATGGCTTTGTTGGCCACCATGACCTGTACGTCCGTGGCGTAGACCTTGGCGATATTGGCCTTCGACATGACGTAATGGGAATTCTGCGGGCCGAATTTGTCGGGATTGTCGAAGACGTGCGCGGCGATGATATAGGCGCTGCGCGCCGTCTCGAGGCCGATGGCCATGTCGGCGAGCATGCCGGCCGCGATCGAGTGCTGCCGGATGGGCTTGTCGGCGACGACGCGCTCCCCCGTATATTTGAGGACCGTGTCGAAGATCGCCTGCGTGTTGCCGACGGCCTGTGCCGCGCTGTTGATGCGCGCGATGGTGAGACTGCGCGTCAAGAGCTCGTAATCCTTCCCCGGCCCCGCCACGCGATAGCTGAGCGGCACGCGCACATTGTCCAGATACATGGGGCAGTTGCGGTCGGACGCCATGCCGGCTTTGTTCTCGAACTTGCCGAAGCTCAGCCCCGGCGTGTCCTTCGGGACGAAGATGAGCGCGACGCCGTCCTCCCCGGCGTTCGGGTCGGTCGTGCACAGCACGCAGTAGAAGTCCGCGATGCCGCTGTTGGACGCCCACATCTTCTGGCCGTTTATGACCCATTCGTCGCCGACCTGTTTGGCTGTGGTTTTGATCTTCTTCCCGTGCATGGTCTCGTTTTCAACATCGCAGCCGGCGTTCGGCTCCGTCATGCTCAGGCAGCCCATCTTCAGCTCGTCCCCGCATATCTGGCTGCCGAATTTTTCGAGGATCGTCCGGTTGTCCGCCCAGATCGCGGACATGAAAGGCCACACGCTGCAGCCCGCGCTCACGGCGATCCCGCCGTCTCCCCGGCCCAGCTCCTCGGAGCCCAGCGCGGCGGCCATGCTCGATATCCCCAGGCCGAGTCCGCCGATATCCTCCGGGAACGGCGACCGGAAAAAGTCCGTTTTGACCAGCTCCTGAAGGATGCCCTTCACGATGACGTGGTCATGGTCGTCGTCAAGCTTCTGGCGGACGGGCATGATGGCCCTGTCCGTAAATTCCCTCATCACCGATTGCATGATGCGCAGCCCCTCGTGAATATACACGTCGTACTCTTTCATACATATACCTCCGGTATTAAATATTTATGACTGCCCGCCGCTCGAGCCGCGGCCAAATTCCTTGCGTACAGTTACAGCAGGGACGGCTTCAATACGGGACTGCGCTTGGCGCCGGTCTGCTGTCTGCCAGCGGAACAGCCTGCGGAAAAAGCAGGCTGTTCCGGCTGTGCGCTTTCTTATTAGAGCGCCTCGGCCACTCGCCCGATCAGCCTGCCGAGTCCATCCCGTGGGCTTTAATAAGCGCTTCGAGCGTCAGGCCGCTCGTCAGCATATCGACATACGTCTGATAGGTGACGTCGGGGTTGAATCTCCAGCACAGGCTCTTGAGCATTTCGTCTGTGATCGGTTTGACGCCCTCGGTGTTGAAGATGGCCATATACGCGTCGATGTTGCTCTGGTCCACCCTGAAGCCCTGGGTCTGCAGATGCGGCGGCTTGCCGTTCGCGTCGAGGATCGGATGGCCGTCCAGGTAGTTTTGAAGCAGGGACGGCGCAAGCAGCGCCCCGAGCACGATGCCGTCGGTGCCGCCCTTGATGGCGCCGTCCTTGATATAGGCGCCCGAGGTCTTGTCGACGCAGGACATATAAATGCTGATGCTGCCCGTCAGGCCCAGCTTGTCGATCGCGGTGATCGCACCGGGAACGTAGTCGCCGACCATGGCGTACAGGCAGTCGGTATCCTTGTAGGCCGAGAGCATATCCTCGGCTTTTGTCGCGCACTCGGATGCGTCGGTGCAGCGGGCTTCCGAAAGGACCGTTCCGCCGTTTGCCTCAAAATACTCCGTAAAGCCCTGAGAGCTCTGATCCATCTGGTTGTCCCCGATGTTGCCGCCTATGATGACAGCCGTCTTGCAGCCGTCCTCGATGGCCATGACCGCCGCGTTCCGGCCGTCGGCGATCTTATCGGCCTCGGCGCAGCCGACATAATACGGATTGGATTCGATGAGCTTTTCCCGGTCGGCTTCCGAGCCGATAAACGTGTACAGGACGAACGGGACTTTCGCGTCCATGCAGATTTCGCCCATCTTTATCAGATTCGTCACGCCGGCGGGCTGCATGCAGATTCCGTTCACGCCGGCCGAGCAGAAGTTCTGAATGTTGGCCGTTTCCTTGTCGGGCGTGAAATCGTCGCTCGCTCTCAAGGTCGTGTTGCCGTACAGCTTTGTGGCGTGTTCGGCGTTATCCCCGAACGTATCGAGCATCGGAACGCCCGAACCCCAGGTGTTGACGCCTATGTAGTAGGACTTGTCCGCTCCGGCGTCTCCCCCCGCCTTCTTGCCGGCGCAGCCGGTCAGGAGCAGCGAAAAAATAAGGATCAGCGCGAGTATGGATACGAGTTGTCTGATTTTGCGATGAGACATGTTTCCTTCCTCCAATATTTTTCATTTGCGCTGAGTAAGTGTACCCTTATTATACGCCGTTACTGGCATATGTCAATTAAGCGGTGCATTTTCTTTGCAGATTTTGCATTAATTTGTGAAAAAAAGGTCAATTTGGCATCAGATTTTCAGGCAACATGTTTGATTGCTAAAACAGGTATAGGGATTTGGAATTTCTCCAAGTCCCTGTATATTTGACGGTATGCTTCACAGCTCTTCATTGACGGAATGCGCGCCGGTCGGCGGCGAATTCTGCTTGATTATACGCAGGACGATGCAGGACAGCAGGATATGCAGCCGCTCGCAGGGATCGTCGAGCTGCATGGGGGCGATTTTCTCGATGCATTTGAGCCTGTAGGTCAGCGTGCTGCGATGGATGAACAGCTTTTCAGCCGCCGCCATGAGGCTTTTGTTGTACATCAGGTAAGTCTCCAGCGTCAGCAGAAAGTCCGTCCCGCTTGCGATATCGTATTCCTGCACCCGCACGGCCGCATAATGGCACGCGTGGCGCAGCGGGAAGCAGGAGCTCAGCTCGTTGATCAGGTGCGTTTCCATGACGTCCCGGTAGTATCGGATGCGCCGGCCGCCCTGCGAGGAGATGCGAAGCGGCAGCTTTGTCATGTCGTACTCAATTTTCAGTTGCGACAAATCGCAGAACCGGAGTCCCACGCTGCACACGCCCTTGTCCATCGTCAGCTGCTTTCTCAAGGCGGGCAGGCACTGCCCGAGCATGGAACACGCGCCGTTGTGCAGCAGGATCAGAATGAAGTCTTCGTACCGCAGGCCGATACAGTCGGAATAGGCGCCGGCAAACACATTTTCGTAGGTGTACATGGAATGGCTGAGCTTGCGGTCTTCCGGCGGCAGCTGTACGAGCAGGATCTGGTAATCGTCGCCGGAGCGCCATCCGAGCCGCGTGAGGTTGACATGCAGGAAAGTCGAGTCCATGGTGGCGTAGCGCAGCGCCGTCGCGAGGCAGGTCCTGAATTGGTTGCGCGTGTCGCGAAACGTATTGTAGCGCTCCAGGATGAGAGGGCGGATGGTGTCGGCTATGTAGTCCGTCAGCCACAGATAGATCGGCGTAATCGGCTTTCGGACCTCCCAGAAAATCAGCGTCGCAATCCGGTTGTCGCCGTAATCAAAGGCGATATTCAGATGCGGCCGGACATCGCCGCCGACATCCAGAAATGTCGAGCGCGGGAAGTCGGCCGGATTGCACGGCAGCATTTTGACCTTTTCCCTGGGAATCATCGGCAGAACGCTGCGTTTTGCCGCGAGCGTTTTTTTCCAGATGATGTCGTCGTCGCCCGGGGGAAAACAGTCGCTGTATTCCAGAAGGTTGAAATCCGAGTCGTAAAGCGATACCTGGCACTCGAGAAAGCAGGCGCAGGCGTTCAGCACGTCATGGAGCGGCGCTTTTGTAATGAGCGTGTCCAGAAGGGCGCGCTCGAGATTGTTGTATTGTGTGAAAACCTCCTGAATCTCGCGCAGGACGGATAGGGGCTGGCAGCCCTCGCCGAAGACAAGCCCCGTGATCTCACGCTCGCAGCAAAACGCGTGCGAATCGGCGCCGCCGCCGATACAGATCACGTTTTTCGGATAGGCCTCGGACCCGCGCAGCTGTTCCCATAATGCGAGGTAAAGGATATCGGGGTTGTCGGCCCTGCGTCCGGGGATATACGGGTAGGCATCGGCCAGACGCATCGCGCCGTCCGGATTGCCGGAGACGTGTTCATACGGCAGCTCGAGCGAGTCCATGATCATTCTCAAATTCAGTTTCATATCCGCATCCATCCCCTGCTTTGATCCTGGTTTAAAGACGCCGGTACTGCTGAATCGAATGCCGGGAAAAATCTCTATGCAATTACATTAATAGCCCGCCTCTGATCCTACTGTCAATATGGTAATAATAGCTAAACTTAATGTTCACAGCATATATATGTGCTTGGAAACACATGATAGAATTCATCGCATGAGCACCTTATAAATATAGTACTTTTTACCGGAGTTGTCTATCTCTGGCGCGACAAAACTGTGTTTTTTGCCCGTAAGCAGCACGCAGCTCGTGCTGGCTGCTTAAATATGACAGGCATCCGCCCAAAAACCGGATGGAACGGAGGTCGATCCACGTGTATCAAAAAGCGCCGATCAGCGCGAGAATCCAGAAGATCAGGGACAAACGGCGTACGCACGACAACGGAAACGTCATACTCTGCGCGGAACGCACGGATATCTACACAAGCTACTACAAGGCCCACGAGGCACAGGTCGCCGCGCTCAAGAGGGCGGGCGCGCTTTACGAATGGTGCGACAAGCACGCCGTGCGGCTCGAGCCCGACGAGCTTTTCGTGGCCAACCTCGGGCGCGACTGGCGCAGCGCGCAGCCCTGCGTGGAGTGGGGGAGCGACTGGCTGGAGGAGATCCTGGACCTGCCCGAGGAAATTTTTGTCCGGGAGTGGCAGTCCCCGGGCGCGTACGCGTACATATCCCCCGAGGACAAAATCATTTTCAGGGAAGCCGTCGGGTACTGGCGGGACCGCACCATCCAGGCGCACGTGCTGTCCGTGCTCCCGGATGAGATCTGGGCGCTCAAGGGCGACAACTGCACGACGTTCGGCAACAGGACGAAAAAATACACGGCGAATATGCCGCAGGGTCACTACTGCCCGAACTACCGGAAGGTCATCGACAAGGGCTGGGGCAGCGTCATCCGGGAGGCGCGCGCGCGGATGGACGCCGTGGAGGGCAGGGTCTACGGAAACGACAACAAGCGCTATACGACCTGGCGCGCCATCAGGCTTGTGGCCGAAGGGGCCAAGGTCCTCACGGAGCATTACGCCGTTCTTGTCGCCGAAGAGGCGGAAAAGTCGGACGGCGCACGGCGCGCGGAGCTTTTAAAAATGGCCGACTCGCTGGCCTGGATCGCGGAAAATCCCGCGCGCACCTACTGGGAGTCCCTGCAGATGATCCTCATCTACCAGCTCCTGCTGCACACGGACGGCCAGGCTCACGGCATCACGCTCGGTCGGATCGACCAGTACTGCGGCCGTTTTCTTGAAAAGGAGCTTGCGGAAGGCTCCATCACAATCGACGAGGCGCAGGAACTGGCCGACGCCTTCGTCCTCAAGCTGGGCGACTACTTCGGCATGCAGCCGGCCACCGTCCCCAAAAAACCGACGGAAGCCGACCCGCATCCCAAAAAAACGTATCACTACGAATGCGGCGGACACCACTTCACCGTGGGCGGCCAGACGCGCGACGGAAAGGACGCCACAAACACGCTGACGCTGCTGTTCCTGCAGACGTATGCCCGGCTCTTTCTCACCATCCCCTCCGTCTCCGTGCGCATCCACAAAAATACGCCGGCCGCCGTCTGGGAGCACGCGGTCGAGTCCTCGAAGATCGCCGGCGGCATGCCGACGTTTGAAAACGACGAGATCATCATCCCCGCGCTCACAGAGCGCGGCCTGTCGTTGGAGGACGCCAACGACTACTGCATCATCGGCTGCGTCGAGCCCTCCGGCTGCGGCAACGAGTGGTCGGCCTGCGGCAGCAGCGGCGGCGAGAGCTTTTCCAATCTCGTCGGCATTCTGAACATGGCCATCCACAACGGCACAAACCTGAAGACGGGCTGCAGCGCCGGCCTCCGGACGGGCTATCTCTACGATTACGAGACTTTTGAGGAATTCCAGATGGCCTTCGTCCGGCAGATGAAGTACTTTCTGGACTGGCACATCTCGTTCGTCAATTTTTACGAGCTGGCGTACGGCACGTTTTTCCCGTGCGTGAGCGCGACGGCGACGATGGAGGGCTGCATGGAGAGCGGCCTGGACGTGCTGGACGGCGGCGCGAAGTACAACTCCACCGGCTTCACGGCGCTCGGCGTCGGCAATGTCGCCGACAGCATGATGACGATCAAGAAGCTCGTTTTTGACGAGAAAAAGGTCACGGCGCGCGAATTGTACGACGCGCTCGTGAACAACTGGAAGGGTCACGAAGCCCTGCATCAGACCATTCTCCACGAGGTGCCGCATTACGGGAACAACATCCCGGAGGTCGACGAGCTGGGCGTTTTCGCCCTCGGCGCGTATGCCGACCATATGATGGCCGCGCGCGGGCCGCGCGGCAAGTGGCGGGGCGGCACGTTCACGGTGACGACGCACATCGAGTTCGGCAGCGTCACCATGGCAACGCCCGACGGGCGCGAGGACGGTTCGCCTCTGGCCGAGGCGATCTCCCCCCGCCAGGGCTTCGACAAAAACGGCCCGACGGCCTATATGCTGTCGGCCTCGAAGCTGCCGCATTACAAGCTTGGCAACGGCGACATGCTCAACATCCGCTTTTCGCCCACCGCCGTGCGCGGGGCGGACGGCACGAAAAAGCTTTCGGACCTCATCGCCGCCTACTTCGACGAGGGCGGCATGCAGGTGCAGTTCAACGTCGTAGGTACGGACACGCTGTACGACGCGCAGAAAAACCCCGACAAATACGGCAACCTGATCGTCCGCATCGCGGGCTTCTCGGTCTACTTCGTGGAGATGCCGAAGCCCCTGCAGGACGATTTTATTACGCGCACCGAGCACCTTGCCTGAAGATCGGGCAAAAACATAAGGAGATACGCGATGGATTACTTATTCAATGAGGAGAACCTGAAATTTCCCGAGGTCACCGTCCGGCACTCCTGGGACACGCCGCCGGACCCCATCCCGGAATCGGAAATTTCGGGGACGGAGGAGGCCGACGTCGTCATCGTCGGCGGCGGCATCTCGGGGCTTGCCACGGCCGCCCGGTGCGCGCAGCTGGGCCTTGACTGCGTCGTGCTGGAGAAATTCCGCGGCCTCGTCGCCCACGGGGCGCACATCGCCTCGGTCGGCTCCCGGCTCCAGCGCGAGCACGGCGTCCTCATCGACAAAAAGCAGTTCGCGCGGGACTGGATGCGCATCTGCGGCAGCCGGGTGAACGAGGACCTCCTCTGGCTTTACATAAACCGCAGCGAGGAGGCTTTCGAGTGGCTTCTGGAATGCGGCGGCGACAATGTGAAACCGATCCTGTTCGGCGGCAACTACAGGGGTCCGGATTTTACGGAGTACGCCGGCACGCACTTCCTGGCGAGGACCGAGGGCGGCAAATACAAGCATTTCGGCGCGCTGCTCATCTGCGAGGTCATGGAGGACGTCGCCGTCTCGGGCGGCGCATCGATCCTGCGCAATACGCGCGTTTTGCAGCTGGAGAAGACGGACGGACGGGTGACGGCCGCGCTCGCCCGATGCGAGGACGAAAAGCTCCGGCGCTACAGGGCCGCGCGCGGCGTCGTGCTCGCCACGGGCGATATCGGCGGCGACCCGGAAATGGTGAGCGCCTTTTCCCCGCTTGGGCTCGCCGCCGCGAAAAACGGCTACTACCCGCCCGGCCTCAACACGGGCGACGGCCATAAAATGGGCTGCTGGGCCGGCGGCGCGTTTGAAAACGCCCCCTGGGCGCTGTCGCTGCACTTGATCGCGTACGCGTATTACTGCTTTTTCTTCCTGCACGTCAACCGCCAGGGCCGGCGCTTCATGAACGAGGACACGTGGATCCAGGCCAAGGCCATCCGCTGCCTGATGCAGCCCCGGGGCGACTGGGCCTGGTCGATCTTCGACGCGAAGTGGTACGACGAGTGCTCCCGGCTCGCGCAGTACGGCGGCGGCCAGTTCGTGGACTCGCTGACGGCTGTCTACGGCCGCCCCTGGACGGAAAACAACGACACGCAAAAGACGCTCGAGACCTATATTTCGAACGGCCTGTGCGCCCGGTGCGACACGCTCGAAGCGCTCGCCGCGGCGATCGGCGTGCCGGCCGAAAACCTCGTTTCGACCGTCCGGCGCTACAACGAGCTGTACGAGCTCGGCGAGGACGTCGACTACGGCAAGCGCGCCAATCTCCTCACGCGCATCGACAAGCCCCCGTACTACGCGCTCAAGTGGGGCCCGGCGCTCCTCAACGTCTTCGGCGGCCTGCTCATCGACACGAAGATGCGCGTGCTGAACAAGGATCACGAGACCGTCCCCGGCCTGCTCGCCGTCGGCAACGTGTCCGGCGGCTTCTACGGCGTCGATTATCCCCTGCTTTTAAGCGGGAACAGCCACGGGCGGGCGCTGACGTGGGCGCGCGCCGCCGCGGAGACCCTTTCAGGCGGTGAAGCCTGAGACTTGCCGACAAAACCGTATACGTCAAAAGCAAGATGGAGGTTTTATATGGAAAAGATAACAAGGACTTCATTTTTTAAACGAGCGCTCCGGTCCAAGGCGTTCACCCTGATCATCCTGCTTGTGATACTGATCGTGCTGTTTTCGGTCATCGCCGCGGCGAACGACGGGGTATTCTTCTCCGGCAGGACGTTCATCAGCATCCTGCAGGACCTCGCCGTTCCGGCCTTTCTGACAATCGGCGCGGGCTGCCTCATCGTGTCCGGCGCGATCGACCTGTCGCAGGCGATGTCGGGCGCCCTGGCGGGCGTGATCGTCTCGATCGGCATCGGCTGGTGGCACCTGCCGTGGTTTGTCGCGATGCTTATGGGCCTTGTCGCCTGCGGGATCATCGGGCTCATCAACGCCTCGCTTGTAAGCCTGCTCAATATGGCGCCGTTTATCGCGACGATGGCGATGGCCTCCATCATGAAAGCCTTTATGATGCTCCTGAGCACAGACGCGTCGGGCGTCCTGCAGAGCTCCGTCAACTTCGACGACCCGACGATCACGCTCATCGGCACGTACGAGATCGGCGGCGTGCTGCCGGCAACGATCATCCTGGTCGTGGCCGCGTTCGTCCTATACGGCCTGATGCTCACGAAAACTCAGCTCGGCAAAAGCATCTATATGATCGGCGGCAACAGGATGGCGGCCAAGCTCTCCGGCATCAGCGCGCGAAAAATATCCTACTTTCTGTTTGTCAACTGCTCCATACTCGGCGGGCTCTCCGGGCTGATTTATACGTCCCGCGCCAAGCAGGGCAGCCTGCTGGCGCTCCAGAACGACCAGTTTACGGGTATGACGGCGGCGATCCTCGGCGGCATCTCGTTTGCAGGCGGCTCGGGCGGCATGGGCGGGGCTTTCGTAGGCCTTCTGGTCATCAAGACGTTCAACAAGGGCATGATGGTCGGCGGCTCAAGCACGTATCTGACGACGGTGCTGTCGGGCGCGCTGCTGCTCGCGGCGCTCACTCTCGACTATATGAGCCAGAGGAGACAGCGCAGGCGCGTGGGCGCGTAATCGGGATTTCCCGGACGACTATGATAAAGAAAGCGAGAGCTGTCGTATGGAACAATATTTGGAGTTTTCAGGAATCGAAAAATCATTTCCGGGCGTCAAGGCGCTCGACGACATCAGTTTCCGCGCGGAGGGCGGAAGAGTGCTCGCGCTGCTCGGCGAAAACGGCGCGGGCAAATCAACGCTCCTCAAGATCATGAGCGGCGACATCAAGGCCGACAAGGGGACCATCGTCTTAAACGGCGAGACGCTGGCGCTTGCAAGCCCGAATCAGGCGATACGGGCGGGCATCAGCGTGATCTATCAGGAGCGGCAGCTTATCCCGTCACTGAGCGTGATGGAGAATGTTTTCCTGGGCGCCCTGCCGATCAAGGCGGGATTCGTCAACTTCAGACAGCTCCGGTCCGATACGCAGGAGATCATCGATAAGTTCGGCCTGCCGATCGACCCGGAAGCGCTGGTGATGACGCTGTCGATCGCGCACCAGCAGATGGTGGAGATCATGAAGGCGTACAGACGGGACTCCAGGGTCATCGCCTTCGACGAGCCGACGGCGCCGCTGACCGACACGGAGATCGAGATCCTCTTCAAGCTCATCGGGCAGCTTAAAGAGGCCGGGAAAATCGTCGTCTACGTCTCCCACCGGCTCAAGGAGATCTTCGAGGTCACGGACGAGATCGTCGTCCTCAAGGACGGGCGTCTCGTCAAAACGCTGAAGACGGCGGAAACGAACGAGCAGGCGCTCATCGCCGCGATGGTCGGCCGGGACATCGGCGATACATACGCGAACCTCAGCCGGAACGACAAATACGGCGACGTGCTGC
>CAYMLM010000007.1:0-2128 GCA_964391385.1 uncultured Papillibacter sp. | reverse complement strand
GTGCTGCTCGAGGTGACGGACCTGACGACCTATGCCGTCAAGGGCATCAGCTTCCGGCTGCGCAAGGGCGAGGTCGTCGGTTTCGCCGGTCTCGTGGGCGCCGGCCGGACGGAGGTCGCGCGCGCGATTTTCGGGGTGGACGCGATCCTGTCGGGAGAGATCCGGATCGAGGGCCGGCCCGTGAAGTTTCAGTCGCCCCGCGACGCGATCGACGCGGGCATCGCGCTGTGTCCGGAGGACAGGAAGGAACAGGGGCTCGTCCTGTGGTCTTCCATCCGGGACAATATCTGTATGCCCGTTCTCGCGAAACTGAAAAAGAGGCTGTTTCTGGATACGAGGGCCGGGGATGAGCTGACGCTCAGCGCGATCAAACGGTACAGCATCAAAACGCCGACAGTGGACAAAACGGTGCTGGAGCTCTCCGGCGGCAATCAGCAGAAGGTCATACTCGGGCGCTGGACGTCCGATAAAATGACGACGAAGCTGCTGATTCTGGACGAACCCACAAAGGGCATCGACGTGGGGACGAAGGCCGAGATCTACCAGATGGTCTGCGACTTTGCCAAGCAGGGCATCGGGGTGATCTTCATCTCGTCGGAACTGACGGAGGTGATCAACGTCGCCGATACGATCATCGTCATGCACAACGGGCACATCACGGGAACCGTCAGGCGCGAGGAAGCAACCGAGGAGAGCGTGCTCGCGCTCGCCATGCTGGATTAGGGGAGAGAAAAAATGCCGAAAAAGACTTTTTTAAGTAAGCTTCTCTCGGGGAAGGCGTTTGTGATCATTGTGCTGATCCTCGTCGTACTGGCAATCACTTTTATTTTCAAGCCCGACGCGTTCACAAAGGGCAACGCGCTGCAGGTGATGAACAACTTGAGTTATCTCGGCGTGCTCGGCGCGGGCGTGGCGTGCCTGCTGATGGGCGGCGGCATCGACTTTGCCACCAGCGCTCACGCGACGGTGGGCATGCTGCTGTTCGCGCAGCTGCTGGAGTGGTATCCGGACCTGCCGTGGCCGGTCGCGGCCGCCGCCGCGCTCTGCTTCGGGGCCCTGGCCGGCGCGATCAACGCGTTTTTCGCCCAGGGGCTCCGATTGATGCCGTTTATCGCGACGATCGGCATGCAGTCGGTGTGGAACGGCCTGGCCAAGTGGTATACGCGGGGCGGCACGATCCCCATACGCAATCCGAGTTTTATGAAGCTGAGCGCCACGTACATAGGCGACAGCCCCATTCCATGGCTTTTCATCTTCATGCTCGCCATTGTCATCCTTAACAGCGTGGTTTTGAAAAGAACGAAATTCGGCCGGAGCGTGCTCATGGTCGGCGGAAACCCGGCGGCCTCGCGCCTGGCCGGTCTCAACCCGTCAAAGGTCAAGAGCCTGCTGTTTATCAACAACGGCGTGCTGGCCGCGGTCGCCGGGCTCATCTGGGCGTCGCAGCAGAAAATGGGCAGCCCCACAGGCCTCACGGCGGGGATGCCGGAGATGACGGCGCTGACGGCGGCGATACTCGGCGGCGTGTCCTTTATGGGAGGGTCCGGCAGCCTGGGCGGAGCCTTTTTCGGCATCGCGCTCATCAGCGTCCTGTCGTACGCGCTGCAGGCGATGCAGCTGCCGCTCTGGTTCGTCACGCTTGTGAACGGCTCGCTGCTGGTGATCGCGCTGACGATCGACAGCTTTGCTTCAAAGAAGCTCAACAAAGGCATGGCGACATCCCAGATGGGGATGCCGGGCATGAGATGAGGCCGAGCAAGCGGACTGGTATTTTACCGGCCGCCGACGAACCGCGCGCCGGAGGCCGGGCAAGATAAGATATTTATGAACAAAGACTAAAAAAGGAGGAAAGAATCGTGAAAAAGGCACTGGCGGTTATACTTGTTCTTCTCCTGGCCGCATCGCTGCTGTCCTGCGGCACGAAGACAAGCGGCACAGATTCCCCGGCGCCCGGCGCCTCGGCCGCGGGCGGCGGCTCCGAAGGCGGCGCCCAATATCCGGCCGAAGCCGGTTATTTCGACCCGAGCTTCGACTACGGCAGCTTCGAAACCTACAAGGTGGGCTATCTTGCAAACTCGCCGAACTTTCTCAGCGACGAATTCGACAAGGCGTACGCCGACTGGTCGAA
>CAYMLM010000006.1:0-25476 GCA_964391385.1 uncultured Papillibacter sp. | reverse complement strand
CTGATGAGGCAGGCCGAAAAATTTACCCGTCCTGTCGTCTGCTTCGTCGACACGTGCGGCGCGTTTCCGGGAATCGGCGCGGAGGAGCGCGGGCAGGGCCAGGCGATTGCGCAGAGCATCACGGATATGATGGCGCTGAAAACGCCGATCCTCTCGATGCTCATCGGCGAGGGCGGCAGCGGCGGCGCGCTCGCGCTGGCTGTCGCCAACGAGGTGTGGATGCTTGAAAACGCCATCTATTCGGTCATCGCGCCGGAAAGCTGCGCGAACATCCTCTGGCGCGATCCCGACAAGGCCGCCGAGGCCGCCGAGAACCTGAAGCTGACGGCACAGGACGTGTACGCGCTCGGCGTCGTGGAGCGGATCATCTCGGAAAAAGGCGGGGACGCGGAACGGCTGTTTATGTCGCTTAAATCCGATATCCTTGTCTGGTACAAGAAAATGAGGGAGAAAACGCCCGACGAGCTGACAAGGGAGCGGTACGACCGTTTCAGGAGGATGGGTATCCCCAAAGAGCCCTGTTAAACGAAGGACGCACCGCGCGGGACGGCGTTCAGCGCGCGACAAGTCAGGCTGTACAATCCCTTGCCTCCGGGGACCTCCAACTTTGTATAATCCGTAAAAGCGCGGTTTGGAAAGCGGCCTGAATACAGAAAAAACCTAGTAATCACAGTGCATCACCGTTCCGGTATTCGACAGCCGGCACGGTGATGCGCTTTTTTTGCGCGGGTTTTTACACGGATTTAACACGGACGCGATAATAGCCTTAACGTGAAACCTGTTTAATAAATGTTGTCAGCGGAAAGCAATAATAAAATGTATAAAGAAGGAGTTCGCACATGAAAAAGCTAATCGGTATTGCCCTCGCTGCCTTCCTGGTGATTTTCGCCGTGACAGGCTGCGCAGAGAAAGCTGAGACCCCGTCGACGGAAACGTCCCCGGCCCCCGCCGGTCAGGCCCCGGAGGGTATGTCCGGCGCAATAACAGTCATCTCCCGCGAGGAAGGCTCCGGCACCAGAGGCGCTTTTACCGAGCTGATGGGCATCCTGCAGAAGGATGCCAACGGCGAGGAAGTTGACAGGACGGTTGAAACGGCTGAAATCGCCAGCAGCACGAATATGGTCATGACGACTGTCCAGTCCAATGAAAAAGCCATCGGCTACATATCTCTCGGCTCGTTAAACGACACAGTCAAGGCCCTGACGGTTGACGGCGCCGCCGCTACGCCCGATAACATCATTGCGGGCGCTTACCCGATCGCGCGTCCGTTCAATCTCGCTTCGATGAACGGCGAATTCACGGAGGCCGCTCAGGACTTCATCCATTTCATCCTGAGCGACGAAGGCCAGAAGGTCGCCGTCGACAACGGTTATATCTCCACGGGCAGCAGCGGCGCCTATACGGGCGGCGGCATGACGGGCAGTATCGTCTGCGCCGGCTCCACGTCGGTGGCCCCGCTGATGGAAAAAGTTGCCGAAGCTTATAAAGCTCTCAATCCCGGCGTCGATATCGAGATCCAGGCGACCGGTTCCTCCGCCGGCATGACGGCTGCCATCGACGGCGTGTGCGATATCGGCATGGCTTCCCGCGGGCTAAAGGACAGCGAAACCGAAAAAGGACTCGTCCCGATCGTCATGGCAATGGACGGCATCGCTGTGATCGTCAACAGCGACAGCCCGATTGACAATCTGACGAGCGAGCAGATCACCGCCGTCTTCACGGGTGAAATCACGGATTGGGCTCAAATCAGCTAGACGGGAAAAGCCGATTGAGCCTGGGGCGAATCTCCTCAGGCTCAATTGTCGTGAGCGGATGAAAAGTCAGCTTCAAGCCTTGGTTTTAAACGGGTTCCGCCCGCCCGGGGGCCGGCCCGCCGCACTGATTGTGACCATTTTTCCTGGTCATTTGTGCCCTGAAGCGCATCGGAAGGATTGGTTTTTATATGAGAAAACATAGGGAAGTCTTCATGAAAGCGCTGTTTTTTTCGGCGGCCTGCACCTCGATCGTCGCGGTTGCGCTGATTTGCCTCTTCCTGTTTGCAAACGGCGTCCCGGCCATCGCCGAGATCGGGGTATTCAAATTTCTGCTCGGCACAACGTGGAAGCCGCTGAACGATCACTTCGGCATACTGCCGATGATCATCGGCAGTCTTTATGTGACGGCCGGTTCGATCGTTTTCGGCGTTCCGATTGGGCTGCTGTGCGCGATATTCATGGCGCGGTTTTGCCCGTCCGGGCTGTATCGCGTACTCAAGCCGGCCGTGGAGCTTCTGGCCGGCATCCCGTCGATCGTCTACGGCTTTTTCGGGATCGTCGTGCTTGTGCCGCTTATGCAGGACTTGACCGATACGAGCGGCAAAGGCGTCCTGACGGCCTCGATCCTGCTGGGCATCATGATCCTGCCGACGATCATACAGGTTTCCGAATCGTCCATACGGGCTGTCCCGGAGCATTATTACGAGGGCTCCCTGGCGCTGGGCGCCACGCATGAGCGGAGCGTTTTTTCCGTTTTGGTCCCGGCGGCCAAATCCGGGATCACAGCCGGGGTTATCCTGGGGATCGGCCGGGCCATCGGCGAGACGATGGCCGTCATCATGGTCGCCGGCAATCAGGCCATCCTCCCGAAGGGCCTGCTGTCCGGCGTGCGAACCATGACGGCCAATATCGTCATCGAAATGGGTTACGCCGCCGACCTGCACCGAGAGGCGCTTTTCGGCACGGCGGTCGTGCTGTTCGTCTTCATACTGATCATCAATCTTTCGATCTCACTCGTCAAGAAGAAGGAGCAGCGATGAAGATAATCAATAAGCTGTCGTTTGCCCAGAGGATGAGAAATTACAAGAAGCATCCGGCATCGCTTGTCTTATATATACTTGTCTTACTGGCGGCCTTCATCACGGTTTTCATCCTGCTGTCTTTAGTCGGCTACATACTCATCAAGGGCATCCCGCATCTGAGGCCGTCGCTGTTCGCGTGGCATTACAGCAGCGAAAACAATTCCATGATGCCGGCAATCCTCAACACGGTCATCATGACGGGGGTCTCGCTCCTGATTTCCGTTCCGCTTGGAATTTTCTCGGCCATTTATCTGACCGAGTATGCCCGGCGCGGAAACAGGCTCGTCAAAGTCGTTCGGATGACGGCCGAGACGCTGGCGGGCATTCCGTCGATCGTCTACGGACTGTTCGGATATCTGATGTTCGTTGTGACGCTGAAGCTGGATTATTCGCTTTTGGCCGGGGCGCTGACGCTGTCGATCATGGTGCTGCCGACGATCATGCGCACGACGGAAGAGGCGATCAAGGCCGTGCCGGACACATACCGCGAAGGCAGCTTCGGGCTTGGGGCGGGCAGGCTCAGGACCGTGTTCAGGATCATACTGCCCTCTGCCATGCAGGGCATCCTGGCTGGGGTCATACTGAGTGTCGGCCGCATCGTCGGGGAAACGGCGGCGCTCATTTTCACCTCGGGTACGGCGACCGGGTTGCCCGACTCCCTTTTGGATTCGGGTCGGACGCTGTCGATACACATGTGGATGCTGTCCAATGAGGGCATGCACATTAACGAGACTTACGCGACAGCCGTTGTGCTTCTGATCCTCGTCGTCGGGATCAACGCCCTGTCGAAAGTTCTGGCGAATAAAGCATCGGTGAGGTAGGATATGGATAAGTTCAGCATTAAGGACCTCAATCTGTTTTACACGGATTTCCAGGCCCTGAAGGACGTCAAGCTCAGCATACGGAAAAACGAGATCACGGCGTTCATCGGGCCGTCGGGCTGCGGCAAATCCACCCTGCTCAAGACGCTCAACCGGATGAACGACCTGATTGAGGGCTGTAAGATCAGCGGGCAGGTCCTGCTCGACGGAGAGGACATCTACGGCGACATGGACGTAAACCGCCTGCGAAAGCGCGTGGGCATGGTGTTCCAGAAACCCAACCCGTTCCCCATGAGCACCTACGACAACATTGCGTACGGCCCGAGGACGCACGGGATCCGAAGCAAAGCCCAGCTCGACGAGATTGTCGAGCGGTCGCTCCGGGACGCGGCCATCTGGGACGAGGTCAAGGATCGTCTCAGGAAGAGCGCGCTCGGGCTCTCCGGCGGCCAGCAGCAGCGCCTGTGCATCGCGCGTGCGCTTGCCGTTGAGCCGGAAGTTTTACTGATGGACGAACCGACCAGCGCGCTCGACCCGATTTCCACAGCCAAGATCGAAGAGCTGGTCATGGACCTGAAAAAGAGCTATACCATTGTCATCGTGACGCATAACATGCAGCAGGCGGCGCGAATATCGGACAAGACGGCCTTCTTCCTTTTGGGCGAGGTCGTTGAGTTCGGCAGGACGGAACGCCTGTTTTCCGTACCGTCCGACAAGCGCACGGAGGACTATATTACGGGGAGGTTCGGTTAATGAGAACGCATTTTGAACAGCAGCTGGGGACACTCAATCACGAGCTGGTTGAAATGGGGGCCTTATGCGTGGCCGGTATCGAGGCCTGCACGAAAGCCGTCATGGACAGCAGCGCCGAGCAGCGGGAAGAAGCGGCTGCCATCGAACGCGACATCGACCAGAAGGAGAGGCTCATCGAATCGCTGTGCATCCGATTGCTCCTGCAGCAGCAGCCCGTCGCCAGGGACCTAAGGCTCATTTCCGCGGCGATGAAAATGATTTCCGACATGGAGCGCATCGGCGACCAGGCGGCCGACATCTCGGAGATTTCGCAGTATATCACAAATAACGCCGACTTTAAAAGCGCGCTGCACATCGGCGAGATGGCCCGCGCGACCGTCGAGATGGTGACGGACGCCGTCTCCTCGTTCGTCAACAAGGATATCGCGCTGGCGCGCTCGGTCATGGATTGCGACGACATCGTCGACGACCTGTTCAGGCAGATCAAGGACGAGCTGATCCGGTCGATTTCGGGCGGTGACACCAGGGGAGAGCTGTTCCTGGACATCCTGATGATCGCCAAGTATTACGAGCGCATCGGCGACCACGCCGTCAACGTTGCGGAATGGGTGGAATATTCCATCACCGGCAGCCACCCGAAGCTCGGCGGGCTGTAAAAATCCGCTGACTTCTCAGTGATAGGCACAAGAACAGCGGTCGGCGCAAAGCAAATTCGTCTGTCATAACCGCAAATCGGACATCTGAGATGAACTCTTTTTACAGGGTTCATCTTTTTTATGGATAAGTGGGAAATAACGGTAATTTGTGTCAAAAAATTGCCAAAAACATGGTAATATGCAATATTTATCAAAAAAAGCTACAAAATTGTCAAATAATCTCGATCTAAAAATAGAGAAGAACTTGTTTATAGGAGGTTTGAATATGAATCCAAAAAAATTAACAACCCCAAAAACCGCCGCCGGCAAAACCATCAGAACGCAGCTGACGCTGATTGTACTCGTATTGAGTTTCGTCGTATGCCTTCTCGTCGGCGGACTGTCGTGCCTGCAGCTGTACAATACTGCCATTGACGGCGCGGAAACGAGCACATCCGTTTGCGCTGCGGGCTACTCCGACGCGATCAAAAACGCCATCGAAACGTTTATGTCGGATGTGGAAACAGCCGCATATGACAGCCGCATAACCGATCCCGCAAAGACGATCGAGGAGAGGGAGGCCATCCTTGCGACGCTGGCGTCAAAGCTTGGCTTTATCAGCATAGGCGTCGCGGATGCCGACGCCAATACATACAACGGCGCCAATATCAGTGACAGGGAGTACTACCAGAGCGCCATGGCCGGCAAAACGTATATTTCAAGCCCCGTCATCCGGAAAACCGACTCGTCCATCGTTCTTTTCGTAGCGGCGAAAATAGATAACGATACGGACTATAACGGAGTGGCTTACGCGGCTTTGAGCAACGATACGTTTTCAAAAATCATTGCCAACGCCACAATCGGCGACAATGGGTATGCCTTCGTTTTGGATAAGACGGGCACGATCATCGCGCATAAGGATGCCGCGCTCGTTTCGGAATTCATCAGCTTCGCCGGTTTGGCCGAAGAAGACGCGCAGTACACAGACATTGCGGCGCTGTCGCAAAAGATGACGGCTCTGGAGACAGGCGTTGAAAACGTAACGGTCTCCGGCGAAAAAAAGCTCATAGCCTATCAGCCGATCGAGGGAACGGACGGCTGGTCGATGGCCATCGTCGCCGACCGGGCTGAGATGCTGACGAGCTTCAGTACGAATCTGAAAGTCGTCATCGGGCTTTGCGTGCTCGTATTGATTGTCGGCGCCGTTATATCGCTGCTTGTTTCAAAAAGCATCGCCAGTCCCATATCCAATCTGACGCACAGAGTTGAGCTTCTTGCCTGCGGCGACCTGAAGACCCCCGTGCCGAAAACGCATAGGAAGGACGAGATATTCAAGCTCTCCGAAGCGCTGTCGCAGACTATTGAAGCCCTTAATTCCTTTATCGCGGATATCGGCAACGTCCTTATGAACATTGCAGACAAAAACATCGCGGTTGAGACATCCGTTGAATATATCGGGGACTTCGCGCCGATCAAAGCGTCGCTGGACACGATCATCCGCCAGCTCAACGCGGTCATGCAGAATATCAAGGACAGCGCCAGTCTCGTTTTCGTCAACGCGCAGCAGGTATCCGAGGGCTCGCAGACCGTGGCCGGCGGATCGACGGAGCAGGCGAGCGCCGTTGAAGAGCTCTCCGCTACGCTCGAGAGCATAGCCGGCGATATCAAAGATATGACGGGCAACGCGTCCGAAGCGAAGATGATCACGCAGACAGCCTCCGCCGCCGTCGAGGACGGCAATCGGCGCATGCTCGAAATGAGCTCCACAATGAACCGGATATATAACGCCTCGAGCCAGATCAGCAACATCATCCAAACGATTGAGGACATCGCGTTCCAGACGAATATCCTCGCGCTCAACGCATCCGTTGAAGCCGCGAGGGCCGGCGCGGCCGGCAAGGGATTTGCCGTTGTCGCCGAGGAAGTGAAAAATCTGGCCACAAAGAGCGCCGAGGCCGCGAAAAATACGTCGGAGCTGATCAACACGGCAATCGAGGCAGTTGATTCCGGAAGAAAAATGGCCGGCATGATGGAAGAATCGCTCAATGATATCGTAAAAAATACGGTGGCGGCAGGCGACAGAATCAACGACATCTCGCAAAAAGCTGAAAACCAGTCGGAAGCGATCGGACAGGTCACGTCGGCTATACGGCAGATTGCGGAGGTCATCCAAAGAAATACGGCAAACTCGGAGGAAAGCGCCGCGGCCAGCCAGGAGCTGTCCAGTCAGGCCGATATCCTCAACGGCCATGTCACAGCCTTCAAACTGAAAAAATAACCCAGCCGGCACGGACCTGCGGCCGGACCGGCGTCCGTCACTGCTATGGATATTCCAATGGGAGCGTCTCGTAAATTGAGACGCTCCCATTGCTTGAATCCGCTATAAAACCGGGATACGGGGCCGGCGGTTTGTGCCGCCATTTACGCAAACCGGTACTTGGCGCGGCCCTCTTTGAAAATGTCGCCGCCGTGACAGTCGAGTGCGACTATGAGCGGCAGGTCCTCGACCGTGAGGCGTTTGACCGACTCGCAGCCGAGCTCCGGGAAAGCGATCTCCTCGACGCTTTTGATGTGGCGGGCGATGAGCGCCCCCGCGCCGCCGACGGCGCACAGGTAGACGGCCCGGTTGCGCCCGACAGCCTGGGCGACGGCCTCCGAGCGCTCGCCCTTGCCGACGGTCGCGGCAAGGCCCAGATCATAAAGCCGCGGGGCGAAGCGGTCCATCCGGCTGGACGTCGTCGGCCCGCAGGAGCCGATGACGACGCCGTCGTGGCCCGGCGTCGGTCCGGCGTAGTAGATGACGGCGTTTTCCAGTTCAAACGGCAGCGGCTCACCGGTGTCCAGCAGCTCGAACAATTTCTTATGGGCGGCGTCCCGCGCCGTGTAAATGACGCCGCTGAGCGTGATCCGACCCCCCGCGCGCAGCTGACCGGCACGGTTTTTTAAGTCAGCCGCCGCAAGTCTCAGGACAGTCACAGCTCCGCCCTCGGCCCCCAGGCCGCGACGATCTCCGCTTTTTCCCGCTCGACCGTCGTCTCCAGTTCGTTGAAACGGTATCCGGTCTTGTCTAGTACGGACGACAGGAGCGTGAGCGTGCTGCCCAGCTTCGACAGTTCGGCGCTGATCGTGCGCGCCGTCTCTTCCATCTCGGAGCGGATGCTCACATACGACTCCTTGAGGGACGAGATGTTGCTGCCGGCCTGTCCCAGCGAGCGGATTTTAATATCCATAATGCGCCGGTCGGCCTCGTCCAGCTCGCCCTGGAGCCGCTTGAGCTCATAGCTGAGGTCCCTGAGCTCCTGCTCCAGCTTGTCGCCGGTCATTTTATATTTGTTGCGCTGGCCCGCCAATTCCTCAATATACCGCATGACGTCGTTTTCGTCGAAACCACCGAACAGCCTGCGCCTGAAATGTCGTATATCCCCGCTCATAACAGTGTCCGCCTTTCGAGATTATTCAGCCGGAGCATCCTCGCTTGTCTCCGCCGGCGCTTCATCCGTCGGCGATTCGGACGGCGTTTCCGTTGCCGGCGCCTGTGTCTCAGGAGCCTCCGCTGGCGGCTTCTCCGAGGCCGGCGCCCCGGCCGCCGCCGTTTCGGTCTCCGCGTCTTCGGTTGACAAGACTTCAACCGGCAGATCATCATAGGATAAAGGTCCGTCACAGACCGGGTAGGCGTCCGTGTCCCATTCGTAATCGGCGCCCATCTCCGTGTCGTTTTTCAAAAACGCCGTCTCCAGACCGAAGCGGTCGCAGCTGCACACGTCGATATGATAGTAATTCCCTTCCAGTCCGACGATATTCCAGGCGTGGAGCGCGCCGGCGTATCTGCCGATGACGACCGTGCACTCAACGCCGAGCTTGTCGCACAGTGCCTTGAACGCCATGGCGTATCCCTCGCTGACGGCCGAACCGCTGATCAGCGCGCTGTACGCCGTCGCCGACACGTTCTGATTGCTATAATCGCCTCCGGCCGCCGTCTCCTCGTCGTATACCGCCGAGTCCATCAGGCGCTGAGCCAGCGTCAGAAGGACCAGCATGCCGTCGTCGCCGGCAGCCGATCCGGCCATATCCAGGACCGCATCCTTCAGTAACTGTTCCATTTCCTGCAGCGTGCTGGCCTCGTACCTGTAGCCGAACGTGTATTTGATGATCCGATCGCTGCCGTACTTCGGATAAAAATCCACCGTCGTGACCGGCACCATGACGATGTCCCCCGGGTTTTCATAGTAAAGCCGGCTGACGCTGTCCCGCGCGTCTTTTTCCGTCATCTCGACCCCGTATACCAGCGCCGTGAAGGACCGCGCGTATTCGCCCAGTTCGGACAGGAGCAATTGATCAAGGTCCCGCGCTGTTGAAACGGTGACGATGTTCTCGAGCTGCTCTTTCGTCACGTCCGTATAAGCGATGCTCAGCTCGACCTCGTAGTAGGATATGATCTGCTTGACTGTGCCGACCATTTCGGACACGGCGTACGCGCCGATCGGGTCGTCCCTGGGGATTTCGTAGCAGGCGCGGTCAATGTCGTTTTGGACGTCGCCTTCGTAGCTGATATTGACGCGGAATGTGTTTTCGGGCTTGTGCTCGAGGATGAGGCTGAGCATGCAGTCCTTGATTTCGTCATACGTTTCGGCCTCCATAAAGCCCACGCTGGGCGACGCGGTGGATTCCATATGGGGACTGATGGACATCGTCTCGCCGTCGAGTATGGTGTCGCAGCCGTACAGCGCCAGAAGCGCCGCCGCTGTCATTAACAACACTGTGGCGCGGGATTTCAAAGCGCGCATGTTATGACCTCCCATGCGCTCGGCGCATTGTTTTCTCCCCGCAGGCAGTTTTTGGCCGTCTGTTTATAACTACCGTGGGCGGAAGGAACCCGAAACGTGAATCCTTCACGCTAAAACCCCAGTTCTTCGTTGATGATGACGACTTCCATATAGACGTCACCCATCATCTTACCCCACAAGACAACGAGTCCTCGGCAGATACGCTCGGGACTGCTGCAATCGTAACATTTGTCGCCCTTTTTTGCGCAGGGCGTTTTCATGCCGAATCTCTGCGCGTTTTTCGGCGCGGCGATATTTCTGGCCCGCCAGAGCGCGGCATCGTAAGAGTCGGCGAATTTATTCGTCCCAACAACAAAATACACCTCTCTTCTTCCGAAAAGCGTCGATGCGACACGATTGCCCGACCCGTCTATGTTGATAATCTCGCCGGTTTCTGAAACGGCGTTGGCGGAGGTGATGTAGATGTCCGTCTGCATCGCTTCTTTGCTCGTTTCGGGCGCTCCCTGCGTCAGGTAATCCCAGACGGTGTTGTGTTCGGACAGCGCGTCCGCGAGGCCCATCGCCTCAAGAGTCGCCGAGTCGCCGAGGCCGATCTGCTGCCCGCTGAATTTCGCGGCCAGATAATCCCGCGCAGTTTCCCTCGTGTCAAACCGCGACACGACAAACCCGCGTTTTTCAAGGTTTTTTACGGCAGTTTCGATCCGCATGGCGATGCTCCTTTATTCGAGCGTCATTTCAAGCTGCTGTTCCTCCAGGTCCTCTTCCTTCAGAATGGCGCCGGCGGCCGGTATGCTCCGCACCCGGTAGCGCGGCACGTTTTTGATCGACGTGTGCGAAACGGGAACGGCTTTCATGAGCCGATACTTCTTTTTCAAGGTCATCACGGCCACGCCGACCGTCGAGCGCGTTGTCTTTGGTGTCAGAAGCGACGTCGAGAAGATCAGCACGCGCCCTTCCGAGCTGTATACGGCCATCTCCGTGTCCTGCCGGAGGTCGAAAACCGATACGAGAGGACTTGATGCCGAGTAGGCGCCCGTCAGCTTCTTCCGGTTCGTCTTCGTCGCGTATGCGCCGAGCTCGATGCGCGCGGCCTTGCCGTTTTCAAAGAAGAAGAGCACGTGGCCGGAATAGTCGCCCGGGTCGAGCACGTACCGGACGTTTTCGCCGTCGTCCATTTCGAGGAAGGTCGGCAGGTACGTGCCGAGCACCGACGCCTTTGTGTCCTCAAAGTCGGAGAGGCGCGCCTTGTAGACCTGCTGCCGGTCCGTAAAGATGAGAAGGTCGTTTTTGTTCTGCGTCTCAAAGCTTAAAAACGGGCCGTCCGATTCCTTGTATTTGTGTTCGCCGCCCATACGGAGCGACAGCGGCGTGATCTTTTTGAAATACCCTTCGCGGGACAGGAAAACGTTGACCGCATAGTCCTCGACATGCTCCTCCTCGCGGTAGGTTTCGATGCTGTTTTCGTAGACGATGGCGGTTTTGCGCTCGGCGCCGTATTTTTTAATGACGGCCTTGAGCTCGGAAACGATGATGGACCGGATGCGCCGGACGCTCCCGAGCGTGTCCTCCAGGTCTCGGATCTCCTCCTCGAGCGCGCTCGTCTCCTCCGTGCGCTTGAGGATGTATTCGCGGTTGATGTTCCGCAGCTTGATCTCGGCCACGAACTCCGCCTGGACCTCGTCGATGCCGAACCCGATCATCAGGTTCGGGACGACCTCGGCCTCCTCCTCGGTGTTCCGGATGATGGCGATGGCGCGGTCGATATCCAGGAGGATCTTCCCGAGGCCCCTGAGCAGATGCAGCTTATCCTTTTTCTTCGTCAGCTCGCAGAAGACGCGGCGCTTGACGCATTCCGTGCGCCAGGCCGTCCATTCCTCCAGGATCTCGCGCACGCCCATCACGCGCGGCATGCCGGCGATGAGGATGTTGAAATTGCAGGAGAAGCTGTCCATCAGCGTCGTCTGCTTGAAGAGCTTGGTCATCAGCTTGTCCGGGTCGGTTCCGCGCTTGAGGTCGATGGCCAGCTTCAGGCCGCTCAGGTCCGTCTCGTCGCGCATATCGGCGATCTCGCGCACCTTGCCGGACTTGACGAGCTCGGCGACCTTGTCGATGACGGCCTCGGCCGTCGTCGTATAGGGGATCTCGAAGACCTCGATGAGGTTTTCGTTTTTGACGTAGCGCCAACGCGCGCGGACCTTGAAGCTACCGCGGCCCGTCTCGTAGATCGAACGCAGCTCGTCGGCGTTGCAGATGAACTCCCCGCCCGTCGGGAAGTCGGGCGCCTTGAGCGTCGAGAGGATGTTGTGCTCGGGGTCTTCGATGAGGTCTATGGCCGTCTGGCAGACCTCCGCCAGGTTATAGCCGCAGATGCTCGAGGCCATGCCCACGGCAATGCCCGTGTTCGCGCTGACCAGTATGTTCGGGTAGCTCGTCGGCAGAAGCGTCGGCTCCTGCATGGTGCTGTCGTAGTTGTCGGCGAAGTCCACCGTGTCCTTGTCGATATCGCGGAAGAGCTCCGCGCAGATGGGGGAGAGCCTGGCCTCCGTATACCGGGAGGCGGCGCAGGCCATGTCCCGGCTGTAGACCTTGCCGAAGTTGCCCTTCGAATCGACAAACGGCGTCAGGAGCGCCTCGTACCCCTTTGAAAGCCGGACCATCGTGTCGTAAATGGCGGCGTCGCCGTGGGGATTGAGGCGCATCGTCTGGCCGACGATGTTGGCCGACTTCGTCCGCGCGCCGGTCAATAGGCCCATCTTGTACATTGTATATAAGAGCTTCCGGTGCGACGGCTTGAAGCCGTCGATCTCGGGGATGGCGCGGGAGACGATGACGCTCATGGCGTAGGGCATGTAGTTGACCTCGAGCGTATCGGTAATCGGCTGCTCGAGGATCTCGGCCTTCAGCCCGACCACGTTGGGATTTGTTGGTTTTGTATCATCGCCCTGTCTCTTTTTGGCCATACACTCTTCCTTTGCGCCGTTTATTTATGCAGTCTCACAGCCGGGCTCCGCACACGGCGTCACGAAACGTCCGCGATATCCAGATACCTGTGGCCGTTCTCGGATATAAAATCCTTCCGGCCGGCGAGATTGTCGCCCAGAAGCAGGTCGAACGCGGCGGAGGTTGCCTCAATATCGGTCGGAATGACCTTAATGAGCCGCCGGGTTTCGGGGTTCATCGTCGTCAGCCACATCATCTCCGGGTCATTTTCGCCAAGCCCCTTCGAGCGGCTGATTGTGTATTTTGCGTCGCCCAGGCCGGAGAGAATCTCGCTTTTCTCCCGGTCGGAATAGGCGAAGTATGTTTTGCCACGGCTGCTGATCTCGTACAGCGGCGACTCCGCAATGTAGACGCACCCCTCGCGGATGAGCGTCGGGACGAGCCGGTAGAGCATCGTCAGGATCAGCGTGCGGATCTGGAAGCCGTCGACGTCCGCGTCCGTGCAGATGACGACGCGGCACCAGCGCAGGCTCGACAAGTCGAACGTGCTCAGCTCCTTCGAGTGCTTCGACTGGACCTCGACGCCGCAGCCGAGGACCTTCAGAAGGTCCGTGATGATGTCGTTTTTGAAGATTTTGTCGTAGTCCGCCTTCAGGCAGTTGAGGATTTTGCCGCGTACCGGCATGATCCCCTGGAACTCCGCGTCGCGGCTGAGCTTGCACGCGCCGAGCGCGCTGTCGCCCTCGACGATGTAGATCTCGCGCTTGGAGACGTCCTTCGTGCGGCAGTCGACGAATTTCTGGACGCGGTTTGAGAGGTCGAGCCCGCCGGAGAGCTTCTTTTTGATGTTCAGCCGGGCCTTCTCCGCCGTCTCGCGGCTTCTTTTGTTGATGAGGATCTGGTCGGCGACCCTGTCGGCCTCCGCCTTGTTCTCGATAAAGTAGACCTCCAGCTGACTCCGGAAAAAATCCGTCATCGCCTCCTGGATAAACTTGTTGGTGATGGCTTTTTTCGTCTGGTTCTCGTAGGACGTTTGCGTCGAAAAGCAGTTCGTGACGAGAATCAGGCAGTCCTGTATGTCGGTGAAGCTGATCTTGCTCTCGTTTTTCTGGTATTTTCCTGTCTTTTTGAGGTAAGCGTCCACCTCGGAGACAAAGGCGCTCTTCGTGGCCTTCTCCGGCGCGCCGCCGTGCTCGAGCCAGGAGGAGTTGTGATAGTACTCGATGAGATTGACCTTGTTGGAAAAGCAGAATGCCGCCGAAAGCCTGACCTTGTACTCCGGCTTGTCGTCCCGGTCGCGCCCGCGTCGGTCCGATTCGATGAAGACCGGCTGGGTCAGAGCGTCGCCGCCGGCCAGCTCGCCCACGTAGTCCACGATGCCGTTGGCGTATAAAAAGTCGGTCGTCTCAAAGCCCGCGCCCATCTGGTTTTTAAACCGGAACGTGACGCCAGCGTTGACGACGGCCTGACGCTTGAGCAGGTCCGTAAAGTATTCGGTCGGGATATTGATATCCGTAAAGACATCGAGGTCCGGTTTCCAGCGGATGAGCGTCCCTGTCCGCCGGCCCTTGTGGGGCTCGGAGCTGAGCCCGCCGATGTTTTCGCCCTTCTCAAAGTGAAGGCTGTACTTTTTGTCCTCCCGCCAGACGGTGACGTCCATGTATTCCGAGGAATACTGCGTCGCGCAGGAGCCCAGGCCGTTGAGGCCCAGGGAATACTCATAAATCTCGCCCTCGTCGTTTGCGTATTTGCCGCCGGCGTACAGCTCGCAGAAGACGAGCTCCCAGTTCCACCTGTTTTCCTTCGGATTCCAGTCGACTGGGCAGCCGCGGCCGAAGTCCTCGACCTCGATCGAATTGTCGCTGTACCGCGTGAGCGTGATCACGCTCCCGTGGCCCTCGCGGGCCTCGTCGATGGCGTTGGATAAAATTTCAAAAACGGCATGCTGACAGCCCTCCAGCCCGTCGGAGCCGAAGATGACGCCGGGGCGCTTCCGGACCCGGTCTGCGCCCTTGAGAGCGGAGATGCTCCCGTTGTCGTATGTTGCCGGAGCGGCCGATTTTTTCATGTACAATCCCCTATATATAGAGACAAAATCAATGCTATCATCGGATATATAGTATATCTGAAATAAAACATAAAATCAAGCTGTTTTTTGCGCACGTCCGACGCCCGGACAAAAAGAGATGCGGTGACTGTCATTTAAAACAGTCACCGCTCTCAGACATGAAAATCGATTCACACATTCTACGCCCTACGTTGGAATCTTAAACCTGCCGGCTGACAGCCTTTCGCCAAAGGTGCCGCGGACGACATTTTATATGCCGTCCGCGGTACCGGCACCGGCTTCATACAGCCGGGTTTTCATGTCCGCTATTATTATGAGAAACAATTAAATAAAATAAACGGGCAATTTTATGAAAATTTCGAATGTTTCGCGAATATAGTTATATGGACATACTTATAAGGTAAGCATTGCCAACAATGCTTGCCGAAGGGGAGCGAGAAACATGGCGGGCCTTCAGACAACGGGCGTCATCATTATCATCGCGATTTTGGTGCTGGTCGTTTTCATTATACTTAAAAAGCCGATTAAAATCGTCTTGAAGCTGCTGCTCAACACGGTGATCGGTTTTGTCGCGCTCTTCGTGCTCAACTGGCTCGGCTCGTTTGTCGGCATCAAGATGCCGATCAACTGGCTCAACGCCGTGATCGTGGGTGTGCTGGGCGTGCCCGGCGTGGCGCTGGTCCTGCTGCTTCAGTGGCTTGCCGTCATCTGACGGGAAGAAGATACCAAGTTTCACAGGCCCCCGCTGCGGCACGTCCTGGTGAGGACGCGCCGCAGCGAGGGTTTCCTTCGTATACCGGCACCGCGCGCATTTTTAACTCGACAGGGAAGTGCAAGTCGGCTATAATGGATTGGAGATATCAGGAAATGAGAGTGGTTTGATGAAGATACTTAAAGCAATCGGGATTATATTGCTGTTTATGGTGATTTATCTGGCGGCGCAGCTTGTTGTCATGCTGATTTCGGGCTTCGTCCACATGTTTGTGCAGGCCTTGACGATGGCGGCCACAAACGCGCAGCCGACTATCGAGGAGATGGTCAGTGAGCTGATCGGCCATCTCACCGCGCAGACGCCGTGGATCCTGCTCGTAGCCGTCGCGATCACGCTGCCGACATACTATCTGTTCTACAGGGAGCGCCGTCAGGAGCTTCTGACATTTTTGAGCTTTCGGAGCATCGGCCCCCTGAGCATTCCGGTTTTAATCGTATTCAGCATATCCGTGAGCTTTATCCTCGATCTGATTCTGATACTTTTAAGCCGGCTTGAAATCTTCTCGCATGTCTTCGATTCCTACGAGCAGGTGTCGGGGGTCATATTCGGCGGAGGATTTGTCCTCACGCTTCTGTCTGTCGGCGTCATCGGCCCCATATTTGAAGAGATACTGTTCAGGGGCCTCATATTCGGCGAACTGCGCAAGATTACGAAGGTTCGGGCGGCGCTTGTCATTCAGGCGCTCCTATTCGGCGTCTACCACATGAATCTCGTGCAGGGCGCATACGCCGTGCTGCTTGGGCTGCTGATCGGCTTTGTCTATTACAGGAGCAACTCGTTTATCGCGCCGGTCCTCATGCATGTGACCATCAACAGCCTGGCCGTCATTGTAAACGAGTATGTCGCCGGGGAACAGATCGAGCGGTGGGGCCTTGTCGTCATGATTGCCTGCGTGGCGCTGTTCCTCCTGACGGGCGCCTTTATCCTTGTCAGCAAAAGCTTCAGGCGCAATATGGACGACAGTCTTTTCTACGGCAGCAGGCCGCCGAAGCAGCTGGAAGCCGGCGGCACGGAGAATGGGCAATAACAGGCGTTTTATGCGGCTTTATGGTAAAAAAATGGATACTGTTGCATATTTCGACCTTCTTCACGCGGCTTTTATGTTAAGCTAGGCGTACCGGCGCCGTACGGCCGTTTTGATTGACGAGCGCAGCCAGCAATGCTACAATCAGGCTGTATAGGAGGTGCTGCTATGGCGCTGGTGGAAAAAAATGAAAACCTCAAGGGGAAAATGGTCAAAATGGACGGCATGACGATTTCCTGGGACGATATGGAGGAAGAAGCGGGAGACGGTCCGGAATTCGAGACGGACGACGCTCTGAGCGAAAAGAAGGTCCTGAAAACGCGAAACGACGACCAGAAGACAAAAAAAGTCATCATATAGTATCGGGCATGCATTCCCGCGGCAATTTGCTCAGGCACTCTTTTTTCTGTGTACCTTACCGCCGCCGGCGGTGGAATATATACGACAGACTGGGAGGGCGTTCAATGAAGACGGTAAAAATCATCATCGGCATCCTGAGCATCCTGATTGCCGCGGTCGCGGCCCTTCAAACCTACGCGCTCGGCGTCATCACAAACGTCGCCGGGGATCTGCTGGCGGGCCTCGGCTTGATGACGGGCACGGTCACGGCGGCCATTTTTCTGATCGGCGGCTTGCTCGGCATTATAACATGCGACAGCAAAATAGGCGGTATCGTTACGGGCATCATCTTCCTCGGCGGAACGGTCGTCGGTTTTTACAAAATGGGCGATTACCGCGACCTGATTGTGTGGGCGATTGCCGCGGCGGTTTTCTTTGTGGTGTTTCTTCTCGGCAGCTTCCTGGCAAAGCAGCCGGCCAAAGCGGCGAGGACGGGCTGATCCTCTGTCCAAAATGAAAAAAGACCGGAGCTCATTTCGTGAAGCTTCGGTCTTCTTTTTCAGTCTGCCTGCTCAGCTTTTCTTCGTCTCGTGGTATTCCGTTTCCGTGTTGACGTTCCAGATGTCGTTTTTGTTCTGCCGTGCGTCCTTTATGGCCGTCACCGCCTCGACGGCCGTGAGCATGGAGTGATCCATGTTGTTGTACTTGTGCTGGCCGTTGCGCCCGATGCAGTAGAGGTTGCCGAACGTATCGAGAAACGCGCGCACGCGGCCGAAGTCCGCGTAGGAGCCGAAGTAGGCCGGATAGGCCTTTTTGACGCGGAGCCGGACGCAGTCCAGGACGTTTTCACGGCGGACGACGCCGATTTTCTCCAGCTCTCCGACAGCCATCGCGATGAAGTCCCCGTCGCTCATGGTCCACATCTCGTCGCCCTCGTCGCAAAAATATTCCAGCCCGACAAAGACCGTGTTTTCCAGATCGTCCACCATGTACGGCGACCAGTTGTTGAAAATCTGCAGCCGGCCGAGCCTGACGTCGCGCTCCTGCACGTAGATCCAGCAGTCGGGCACGATGTTTGAGACCGTCTTCAGCTTTGTCTCGTTTTCAAGCTCCAGCTTGCGCGCCAGCAGGCCGACGGTGATGAAATCCCGGTAGGGGAGCCCGGCGGCGATTTCCGCGACATCGGCGGGGACGGCGCCGCCCATGCCGGCGACGAGGTCCTTGACCGGCATCGACGAGACGACATAGTCTCCCCGGAGCGTCTCGGTCCCGCCGTCCGTTTCGACGGTCACCGTGTCGACCTTGCCGCCGCAGCACTCAAAGGAGACGGCTTTCGTGTTCAGGCGGATCTCGCCGCCCATCTGACGGACGATATCGGCCAGATGCTCCCACAGCTGGCCGGGGCCCTTCTTGGGATAGAAATACTGTTCGATGAGCGACGTCTCGACCTTTTTGGCGTTTTTCCCGACAAACGGCTTTTTGAGGATATTGAATACGGCCTTCGACAGCGACAGGCCCTTGACGCGCTGCGCGCCCCAGTCGGGCGCGATCTTCGAGGGATGGATGCCCCAGACCTTCTGCGTGTAATCCTCGAAAAACATCTTGTAGAGCGGCTTGCCGAAGCGGTTGATATAAAAGTCGGCCAGCGTGGCTTCCTTCCGTTTGAAGACGGCCGCGCCAAGATAGCCGAAGCCGGCCTTGACCGTGCGGGAGAGTCCCATGTTTATAAACGTCCGTGCCTTGAGGGAGATCGGGTAATCGAAGAATTTGCGGAGATAAAAGATGCGCGAGACGCGGTCCCGCACGAGCATGACGGCGTCTTCCTTTTCCGGATCGGGGCCGCCGGGCTCGAGCGGTTTTTCCCGGCCCAGAAGCAGATCGTCGCGGGCCGGCGCGCCCTGCACCGGCATGATTTTTTTCCAAAGCGCCATGATATCGTCGTTTTTGGAGAAAAACCGGTGGCCGCCGAGGTCCATCCGGTTGCCCTTGTATTCGGCGGTCCTCGATATGCCGCCGATATAGGGCGTCTCCTCCACGATGACCGGATGGATATCCGTCCTTGTGAGCAGCTCATACGCGCACGTCAGCCCGGCCGGGCCCGCCCCGATGATGATTGCCGTCTTCCTGGCCATTTTATATCTCCCGGTTTTGTAATATTTGTTACCTGCTTCGTTCGGTTCATGTATTCACCCGCCTCCGGCGGGGTAACTTCCGTCTGAAACAGGCATGTTTGCTAGCGTTTTTATATCCCCCGCCTCCGGCGGGGGATACATTCCGGATTTTTAACCAGATTTAGCTCGTTAACACAATTTCTGCGCCCTTGCTGCCTGCGCGGAACATCCGGTCTGAACCAGGAATTTTGTTAACCTGTTTTTCGCATCCCGCCTCCGGCTGGGTTCTGGCTTAAAACCGAATCGATTCATTTTTCGGCTCGTTTTATCCCGCGCTTCCGGGCAAAGCACTATGCGGAGATGCTTAATCCTCTGTGATGACCGCCCGGGCTATGAAATATCTCGCGGGACAAGCCTTAAGACGATTCTATGCGTCCTTCGTTCCGTCGGGCGATTTGAACACGAAGAATTTCCGCCCGAGGTAATTCCACATGAGCACGATTGCCGTCACGACGATTTTCACCAGCATATAGTGGATGTCAAGCAGCTCCGTGCCGGCGTACATGCCCAGCTCCGTCAGACCCAGCCCGACGACGCCGATGAGCGCGAACAGCAAAAAGGCCTTTGGCGACCGGCCCGTTCTTCTCTCCCGCGCCGACTTGAAGACGAAAAGGACCGAAAAGATATAGTTGAAAACGAGGCCGGCGACAAACCCGAGCGCCGTCGCGATATAAAGGCGCAATCCAAGAAGCTCGGGTAAAATCGTGTTAAAAAGGACGAGCACCCCGAAATCGACAAGAAACGCCGCGCCGCCCACGATAAGATAGCGTATGAACTCATAGAGAAGAGACTTGTACTTATTCATTTGACTCTACCGCCTATAAGAGATAAAAGCCGGCCGCCGCGGCGCAGAAGACGCACAGCACGGTCACAAACCCCGCGCGGAGGACCTTGTTTTGCCGGCCTTCCGACATCCGTTCGTACAGCAGCCCCAGAAATGCCGCGCCCGCTATAACGGTCGGCACGACGTACCGGAAGTCCATTGTGCAGCCGAAGGGATATTTGATGTTGAAATACACAAACGAGAGCATCTGGAGCAGCCACAGGGCCCCGAGGCTGACGGCGGCCAGCCGGTTCTCCTTCCGCCCGAAAAAGACAAAGCGCACCATGGCATACAGAGACAGCGCGATCAGGACAAGGCTGGCCCCGATGAGGACGGCCGCAACGGTCTGCTGCGCCTCCGGGAACTTAAACTCCCCGAACAGCGCGCATTTGACGGTGTATTCCCAGAGATTGGCGTCCGTCCACGGATCACAGTAGACGTTTTTAAACAGGCCGGGCAGGTCAAAAGACAAAAACCGAAGGGCGGCCGGCTGATCGCCCACATACAGCGCGCTGTCCGTCCCGATCTGAGCGACGTATCCGAACGGCTGACCGAAGAGGAGCGCGTTGCGCACGTAGTACCAAAGGCCGAGAGGGAAGCAGACGACGGCAAAAGCCCCGAACTGCCCGACCAGCGCCGCGGCTTTTCCTTCTTTTATACGGCGGACGAGAACGATGAGAAAGACGGCCGCCGTCAAAACGGCGATCAGGGCGCCGGAGAACTTGGTGCTCATGGCGCAGCCGATAAAGACGGCCGCGAGCAGGATGTTTTTATACGACGGGTCCTTGTACCACCGGAGCGTGTACAGGAAGGCGGCCATGAAGAAAAACACCATGAGCATGTCGTTGTTGATGCTGGCCGACAGGAGAATGAACGTCGGGTGAAACGCGATGACGGCCATTGCCACGCAGGCGGCGCGCTTTGAGAAACCGAGCGCCTGAAATGTGCGCCGGGCGACAATGAGCAGCGCGCAGGAGGCAAAGCAGGGGACAAGCTTCGCCGCCTCGAAGACGGCTTCCGGCTGCGTCTGCCCGGTCAAAAGCGCGTAGAGCCGGGCGGCGGCCGCGTCCGCGATATGCGCCAGCGGCGGATGGTAGAACTGGCCGAGGTAGCTGTCGGGCAGGGCGCCGGACGTATACAGGCGGTAAGCGTAAGCCAGATGCCCGTAGCCGTCGAAGCTGCCGACATCGTGGCCGCGCACGTCGAAGGGCGTATAGAGCATATATCCGAAACGCAGGACGACGCCCGCCAGAACGATCAGCACGAGCGCTTTTTCGGCGGTCAAAGCGCGCCGGCCCGCCAGAACGACGGCTGCGGCCCCTAAAAGACCGATGAGCGACGCCATGCCCAGCCGGACGATTTCGCCGCCGGCGTGCGGCCCGGAAGCGATAGGCGCGTCCGGCGGACCGCCGCTCGTACCGACGAGAGGCGCCAGGATGAAAAATAAAACAAACAAGCCGGCGAAAAGCCAGATATACGGAAGAAATCCCCGGTTCAGCGGCGGGCTCCGGTCGGAGCGGGATGTTGTCTTGTCCGGCACAACACGTCTCCTTTTTCGTCAGCTTTTGTAGAAATACCAGCAGATTTAGATAATTTTATCGCAATTTGACGGGAACTTTATGAACAAATTGTGAACATTCAAACAGAAGTGGATCTGAGATAATTCCGCTGACGTATGGGCTTGAACACACTTTGGGGACGGCGGCCTCGTGCTTTACGTAACAAAAAGTAAAAATTTGCTGTTCTTATTGTTTATAAACGTCGCTTCAAGTATAATGGACGGAGAAAACGCCCGGCCTGGCGAGCGGGCGAAGATCCGGTTTGGAGGCACATCATGAAAAAACGCTTACTGTCCGTCCTGCTCGTATTGGTTTTGGTGTTCACCGTCCTGCCGGCCGCAGCCGCGGCATCGGGCGGGCTGTCATATTTCAGCCGCGTGAATACATATCAGACCGGAACCTTTGCGGATATCGCCTCGTCGGACTGGTATGCCGCCTATGTTCAGGCGGCCTACGAGTACGGCCTGATCGACGGCAAAACGCCGCAGACGTTTGAGCCGGACTCGACGCTGACGATCGCGGAGGCCGTCAAGCTGGGCGCGATGCTCCGCAGCATCTATTATACGGGTTCCGCGGGTTTTTCAAACGGGGAACCTTGGTACGCGCCCTATACGGACTATGCCCTGGAGAACGGGATTATCGACGGTGAATATACCGACTACAACGCCGCGGTGACGCGTTCGGAGTTCGCGCTGATCCTGTCGAGGGCGTTTCCCGCAGAGGCGCTGGCGGCCAGAAACACGGTCGAGGCGGGCGCCATCCCGGACGTGCCGATCGGCACATCTTACGGCGACGCCGTCTACACCCTCTACAGGGCCGGCATCCTGACAGGCGACGAAACGGGCGCTTTCCTGCCCAACGACACGATCAAACGCGCCGAGGCCGCCGCCATCGTCGTTCGCATGGTGAACGCGTCGTTCCGCCGTGACCTCACGCTCAAGGCGAGCCTGACCCCGCAGGAGATCTATAACAAGTGCTCGCCCGCAGTCTTTTACATCGAGCTGTACGATATCATGGGCAACAAGATCAAGACCGGCAGCGGCTTCTTTATCGACCGCCGCGGGATCGCCGTAACGAATTACCATGTGATCCGGGGCGCCGCGCGCGCCGTGATCAAGACCGGCGACGGCCGGGAATTCGAGGTGTCCGGCGTTTATGATTTTGACAGCATGGCGGACCTGGCGCTCCTTCAGGTGGACGGCGGCGATTTTGCGTGGCTGGAGCTCGGCGATTCCGACAGCGTCGTGACCGGTATGGACGCCTATGCCATCGGCAGCCCGCTGGGCTTTACAAACACGTTCTCTCAGGGGATCATATCCAGCGCGTCCCGGCTGATCGGCGGCGTCAATTGTATCCAGACGACGGCGGCCATCTCCTCCGGCAGCAGCGGCGGCGCGCTGCTTGACAATACCGGCAAGGTCATCGGCGTGACGACCATGACGGCCGTCGACGCGCAGAACATCAATATGGCCGTGCCGATCAATCTCGTCAAGGAGCTTGACCGCGCGCGGTTCGTATCGCTCCGGTCGGTCCTGCCCGACGTCGACTATTATGAGGACCTCTATCCGGTCCCGGATTTCGGCGCGTTCACGGGGGCGCCGGTCTACAAGTCCTATGATGTCTCAGGCCTGCCGTGCTACTTCTACAAGGCGGACGACCTGCAGATGCCCGTCGGGGACGCGCTGGAAGGTTACGCAAGCTTGCTGGAGGACAACTGTTTTCAGCTGTACGGCTATGCCATTGAGGAAGGCAGGGTCATCACCTATTACGTCAACAGCACCTATCATTTTCTCGTGTCCTTCGCCGAAAAGGAGATCGACGACGTCGACTGCGTGCGTATCCAGATTTATGTGGTGTAAGGGGCGGACAAGCCTCCGCTGACATCCCAACTGAAAAAGCGCAAAAATACGGGCGGCCTTTCGGCCGCCCGTCAGAACAATCCCCCGCCGGAAAGGCGGCGGCTCATAGGGAGCAACGGAATTAACCAAAAATTAACCTATGTGACTGCCTTCAAGCGGGCAAAACAGGCACCATCGGATTCGCTCCGGTGGTGCTTGTTTTTTGTGTTGCTTAATGGGAATATACGCCACAATGGGTAAAATATCATTGAGATTACTCGGTTTTCGGAGTTGCTATTCCACAGCTTTAGAGTGATATATATGACTACCAAAACCGAAAGGAAGGCAACACTTATGGAAAAGAAATTCAACGTAACAGGCGAACTCCGAAAGGAACTCGCCAAGGCAACAGGAGCGGCACTCGGCTGGGAGCCGATATACAAGGGGGCGCCGAGCTTCGCATACGCGGTGGCGAATGTGCTTATCAGCAAGGACGGCACCCTGTCATGGGACGAGCGCACTGACAAGGCTTCAATACAAAAAGTGTTCTGCAAGCTCCGTGAGCTCGGCTTCGCATCCGAGGATGAGGAAATTGACCCCGACTACCTTCGCGACACACTGACGATTGAGATGCCGCTGGAAGGCTTTACCGAAGCAGCACTCGAAAACCTTAACCGGCTAATCGCCAGCAAAGCGGCGCTCATAAAAAAGTCGATTGGAGCCAGCGCTCTCCCCATTGAGCGGACGGAAACGACGCTTGTATTCCCATGGTTCCAGTTCGGAACAGCACCTGAGGAAATAAGTGCTTATACACATTTCATCAGCGCCCTATGCAAAGCCGCCAAGGAGCAGAAGCGGGTAACGGCAAAGGAGAGGCCCATCGATAACGAGAAATTTGCCTTCAGGGTATTCCTCATCAGGCTGGGCTTCGTAGGCGACGACTTCAAGAACGCGCGGAAAGTCCTGCTTCGAAACCTGACGGGTAATTCGGCCTTCAAGAATGGCGCTCCGCCGAAAGCAAAGGAGGAGGTACCGGCAGATGAATAACTTCCCTTCCAGAGAGGCAGTGGAGCGGCTCCGTGGGCAATATCCCTCGGGCACCCGCGTGGAACTGGTCAGCATGAACGATCCTTATTCAAAACTGAAACCTGGCGATATGGGCACCGTGGACTTCGTTGACGACACTGGTACGCTATTCTGCTCCTGGGACAGCGGGTCCACCCTCGGCGTCGTTTACGGGGAGGACACGGTACGAAAACTGGACTCTTCTCCGATGACCGACAAGATAAAGGAGCAAATTCTCGCAATCAGGGATAGCGGTGTCACGAACATGCTTGACGTGAACCGCGTCCAATATGAGGCCAACGAGCGTGGCTTCTATGAATTGGTAGTGTTTCTGATTGACCACCGGAAGGAGTACAGCCGTTTTATCCTGACCGGGGAGCCATAGAAATAGCTGTAGTAAACACAACGCCGGGGCCTCATAAGCCCCGGTATTTTGTGTGGTATATGCTACTGAATTCTCTTGCTATCGCTAATATCCTAAAAGGACTGAATCAATCGCTCGAGGTGTTAAATTGAGTCCATATTCTTCATGTGCATATTTCTGAATTGTATAATTTCGTATTACAAGCTCAATGAAGTAAAAGAACGCTTATTGTCATCTGTTATTTGTGAAAATGCGTCGGTAAGAAACTTATGCGTTTCGACGATGTTTTGCAGGTCGTTTTCCGTAACGGTCTCTATTTCCCGTATAGAAGAAATACGCTTATCAAGCTCCTCCCCAATGCCAAGCATGAGAGGTGCTAAAACATTATAATAGAATGCATCGCCCTTTGTATCTGGTCTTACGTTTTTACGACGCTCAAGAGCGGCAGCATAGCTACGCCCGATCAGCCACGTTTTACCGATAATAACTTCCTCGTTATCATGCTTCGGTGCTCTTACGCACATATCGTAAAGAACTTGATTGCCCCAGGTCCATACATTGCCGTTTAGTCCACTTTGGAGTGAATCGCGAGATAATGTCTTTTTCATATATTTCTTTGCTGGCATAAAATACACCCCTAGTTTTAATCAATTTTTCTTCGAAAACTGCCCGATGCGTTATGTT
>CAYMLM010000005.1:21940-26041 GCA_964391385.1 uncultured Papillibacter sp. | reverse complement strand
CGGAGGCAAACCAGGACAGCGCGCCGCCCACGACGACGGTCAGGACGATGAGCGCGGTGACAACGCCTTTGACGGATACGCCTTTTTGCACGGGCTTACCTGCAGCGGAGCTTTCCATGATTTCGGGGCGCATCCTGTAAACGAAGCTGAGGATGGCCGCTGTGACGAGCCCTTCGACAATGCCGATCGCCAGATGGATCGGCTGCATCGCAACGACGAACTGGCCAAACGGCAGCGCCGTCACGCCGGACGCGAGCGTCTGCAAAACAACGCCGAACGCGCCGAGCTGCAGTCCGACGACGACCGAGACGACGGATGCCAGCGCGATCCGCCCGTAGCTGAAGCCTTTTTTGACGATCGGCCTGTAGATCAGCGGGTAGGCAAGCAGGCAGGGTATGACGCCCATATTGAAGATGTTGCAGCCGAGCGCCAGCAGCCCGCCGTCGGCAAAAAACAAACACTGTATGATGAGTACGGCCGCGATAGCCAGAAGCGCCGGGTAGCCCCCGAGCAGGGCCGCCAGCAGTATGCCTCCGCCGATATGGCCGCTCGAGCCGGTGGCCGGTATGGTGAAGTTGATCATCTGACCCGCGAAAACGAAGGCGCCGGCAATCGCCATGACGGGGAGCTTCTTTTCTCCGAGTTCGTCCTTTTTCATTTTCACCGTGGAATAAGCGACGGCGGCCGCGCTCGCTAAGTACATCGCACCGCCGACAGCCGGCGATATCAGGGCATCCGCCATATGCATGATTCATATCCCCCTTTAAGTCGAACTTGTAAATCCATCATAAATAAGCGCGGCGGGGCTCACAAGCCCCCGGGGGGGATATATTATTATATATTACCACAGGATTATAAAATAAAACAAAAAGCGCCGCCGTTCACGTCAGAACGCAGCGCTTCCTATCTGTCACCCCATCATTTCAGGAATTGCTCGATGGCCTTATTAAGCTCGTCGATGGATTCCCGGTCGTTGTCCCTCACAGCCTCGACGAGGCAGTGTTCGATATGGTCCTTTAAAATGATCTTGGCCGTGTTGCCCAGCGCCGAGCGGACGGCCGCCAGCTGCATCAGGACTTCGGCGCAGTCGCGTCCGTCCTCCACCATGCGCCGGACCGACTCCAGGTGCCCGATGGCGCGGGACAGGCGGTTTAAGACGGCTTTTGTCTCTGTATGCGTATGCGTGTGGCTGTGACCGTGCGGGTGCTCATGTCCATGCTGGTGGTCATGGTCGTGGTCATGGTCATGGTCGCAAGGGTCATACGTATGCGTATGCTTGTTCTCATTTATGTCCGGCATCTTTTTTCCTCTTTGAGCTAAAGTTGTTGTTTAATTATCTGTTGGCGATTTCAAGATCTCCGCAAACTGATATTGAGTGATTTGAATATGTAGCCCAATTGGGGATATAATCTTCATTTGCCTGATTACCCCATAGAGTCCATCCTTCCCTATGACCACGCGCAAACAATTCTAAATATGGTCCAGGACTGCAGGATTCTATTAAAGGATAAATCTCGTCTGGCTTTCTTGAGTGTTCACGCTTAATTGACCTTATGATATTGACCTGACTTCTTGCAGGTGCTAGTGTTCTATTATTTGTTCCTTTAATACCAAACAGTATAAGTTCAGTAACGTTCCTGAAATAAAACCCAACACCTCTGCCATCAGGCTCACCATCTTTTCTGATCTTCTCCCATACGATGTTTGTTTTATAGTCGAATCCCCATGCTTTCATCACGGCTATGCCCTCGGGAAGAAGTGCATTTGGCACCCAAAGATATAGATGGGACTTGCTTGCGGCAATTTCTGATATTGGCAAAGCCTCTATTTCATCTAGTTTCATGGTTGAATATCTACTTAGCCGCTTATGTTCCGGAGCCACTTTCCCGGTTCGATTTTGAAATTGCCATGGGGGATCTGCTAAAATTGTTTTATATTTTTTCCCGTTACAAATATGAAGCAGACTGCTTTTTGTTAACTCGATTTGATTTATCTCATTCATAATATGTCCTCATCTGCTATGCACTCTGGTGTGATACCAATTGCCAATAACGGGCATCCACCGTGTCTACGCGAATCAAGTCGCGGAATTAGTTTACCCATCCAAGTTGTACTTGCGCCATATTTTGGCATTATGCCTAGTTCTTTAAAAACGGGGTTTAGCGTTACACTACGAGTTATTATAATACCCACACTGATTATATCACATTCATAATAGGTTCTCATTGCAAATAAGTCTCTATCGAAAGTCTGGTCTTTACTATTCCATTCAATGTCAAGCGCCACACGATTCTTAACAAAATCAATATTGTGTCCATCTATATAATTGTAGATTGTCTTTTCAACCGCGTGTTCCTCTGTAAACCTTCCGCGTTGAGAACCTTTACGCGGGTAAAATTTTATTAGTAAATCACCGGAGATCTTGATTTCTTCCCATCCAATCGGTTCTAGTATTGCTGAAAACTTAGGCGGTATTGGAGATTCATTTCCACCTGCTGTGATAATATCATGTTTCGTAATTGTAAGTTTCCTTAACGCACCAAGGATCTCTGTTAATTCTTCAGTAAAGGATTGTGATAGAATTTCTAACGCATGATTATAGTTTTTAATCTCGTATCTAGATATAATGTCTTCGGGTAACCACTTTATCAGTTCTTCCATTAAATCACTTCCTCGTTAAATAGTATAGCATAATTTCTGTTAAGAACAAAGAAGTCATTTAGTGAATCAAAACATGCAAGCCGCGGGAAGCCCGCGGCTTGCATGTTTCCTGTCAGTCAGTCCGGCGCGTCGCTCCGCTGCCCGCCGGCCTGCTTCATGCGGGCGATATGGCTGCTGTAATCGTATTCGGGGGCTTCCGTTAAAACGCCGTCCTTGTACTCGAGCGGCAGCCACCATTTGTTTTTATGCTCTGAGGGCTCGATATAGTCGTTGTCCCGCAGGCGCTTTGCCTGGCGCTCGACAGAATCGTAGATATACCGGAGATCTCCGTCCCAGTTTCTGAAATCCTCGGGCCGATTGTCCGGACGGTTAAACGGGCAGATTTTCGTGCAGCGCTGGCACATGTTGCCGATGGGATTCATCATCACGCCGGACAGGCAAAGCCGGTCGTTGAGACGGTAGGTTTCGTACCCGTTGTAAAGCTCCTTTTCACGGTCGGAAACGGCGTGCATCGAGCATTGTTCGGCGCAGAGCCTGCACGTCGCGCAGTAGTCCTGCAGGCCGAAATCGATCGGTTTATCGGGCTCGAGGGGCAGGTCGGTCAAAACGGCGGCGGCCTTGAAGGACGCGCCGACGAACGGGTTTAAGGCAATGCCGAGCCGGCTGCCCTCGCCGAGCCCCGATTCGATGATGAGCGGGGTCATGAGCGTTTTGTAGGAGCCGACGATGCTCGGAAACGCCGGGTAGCCGAGGCGGCGTATATAATCGGCGAGGTTCAGGCACTGAAGGCCGCACTGCTGGTAAACCTGAAAGCTGACGGGGTCGTCGATCCACTCGCGCCCGCAGGAGGCGCGGATGGTGTCGGTATCCTTGACATTCAAAACGACGATGGCAAACTGATAATCCGCTTCCACTGGATTGCCGTCGTAATCGACTTTGTACACCGCCGACTGGGGCAGGCGGCAGACGCCGACCATATCGGCCCCGAGAAAATACGCCAGCCGCTTGATATGCCGCGTGAGCACGCGGGGATCGTCCGGGATCGGCGCTTTTTGCGGCGCCGGCGCCGGCAGCTTAAAGCGGGCCATGTGGTCTTGTATTTCCGACATGGCGGCCAGGAGCGGTTCGCTCATGAAGAATTTCGCGCTGTTTTCCTGGATGGTCTTCCCATAGTCTCCGCGCGCGGCGTATGTAAAAGCGTTCTCATTCTGCGCGCGGCGCTGCGTTTGTTCCGTGTGGTGGGTCGTCGCCGCGTCGACGCGCGGCAGCTTCTCCAGTGGATACGGCCCCAGCTGTTCGTCGCCCGTAAGAATTCCGCGGTATCTGTAATCCATGAAAACGCCTCCTCTAAACTCCGGTTTTATGTTTATTATAACAGAACAGCTGAATCTATCAATGCCTCACAGGGACATGTCCGTCATTTTGCACGTCTTTTTTGGA